>NZ_JBQQAM010000014.1:0-100347 GCF_052246815.1 Brucella sp. RRSP16 | reverse complement strand
CTAAACTGATACACATCAATAGAGAGCCAGTCTTCCTTTCCTCGTTCGATCTGAACAGAGCACGCGACCTAAAAATGTCGCATCTCTATCTTGCCCATCTGTCGCATCTGTATATTGCTGTGGAGAAGCTATCCCAAGTGCATCATGCCGTTGATTAGGCTATCTGATTATGCTGCTTCCTGCAAAAGGGAGGCGAACACTTCAGCGGGTGTCTTGAATCCAAGACACTTGCGCGGGGTTGCGTTAAGATCATGGGCGAGGGCAGTCAACTGCGCCTGGTTGACCTGCGTCAGGTCAGTGTTGCTGGGTAAGTAACGTCGGATGCGCTTGTTGATGTTCTCAATAGCACCTTTTTGCCAAGGCGAGTTTGGATCACAAAACCAGCTTCTGGCCCCCATACCATCCTCCAAAGCCCTATACCCCATGAACTCGGAACCACGATCAAAGGTAAAACTGCGGCGTGCGTGATAAGGCAGTGCAGCAAAGGTCTGAATGATTTTGTTCATGATCGGCTTTGAGTGCCGGGTGTTGTTTTTGATGATGACGCAATAACGACTTTTGCGTTCGACAAGCGTCATGACATTGGCTTCTCCAAGGTCTCGTTCAAAGATAATCAAGTCGCCTTCCCAATTCCCGAATTGCAGACGACTGCCAATAAAATCAGGGCGTTGATGAATGCGAAACGCTTCTGGGATGCGGGAACTGCGCGATCGTCTGGTGCCGCGTGGGCAGCGTTTTGTTCGCATCTCGGCCAGATGTTCATACAGTTTCAGCGCGTATTCTTCCTTTGAATAGATGAAGCGATAGATGGTTTCTGCACACAGACGTATCGCGCTCAGGCCATGGCTAATCAGTCGGCCGCAAATCTGTTCCGGCGACCAATGGGCTTCCAATTGTTCAATGACAAACTTGCGCAGTTCTGGGTAACGTCTGAGCTTGCGCAACCGCGTTCTGCGTTCCTTACTGATGTTGTCGGCAACAACGCTATGATAGCCATTATAGTCTGGTATCTCCGTGTCCCGAAAGCTGTTGCGCTTAATCTCGCGATAGATCGTCGAGCGATGACGACCCATCAGCCGCGCTATATCGCCGAGCGGGACTTTGAGCTGTTTAAGTTCGAAAAGACGGCGACGTTCACGCAAAGTGATCTGTGAATAGCAATTCGACATCCAATTTCCTCCATGGCTAACCACATGAATTCATTGGCATGTTGCAGTTTAAAATAGAATGTACCTGAGGGTCTCAGCGTAAATCAGATAATATGTATTATGGAACATACCTTCGTTGAGGGTGAATTAAGCGCGTCACGGCGCATTGCTAACTAAGTGAATGTAGCAGAGCGCCTCGAAGCTTTCGATGCTTGGAATATTGCGGCATGCATTGTCTGAAAACTCCAAAACCTCCGGCTCTTCTCATACGCGCAAACTTAACGCGACAACGCCGGTTTGGCCAAGGCATGAAGGGCGCTATTGAAGGCGCCCTTTCGTTGTTAAATAAGCCTATGTTCGACGTCTTTAGCCACGCCGCCCAGTGAAGACGTTCAGCCCTACCAATCGATCGATGGCCATGACGACTGCAGCAGAGCCTATTACCGACCATGTGGAAACTGCGGCGATCAATGGCTTGTAGTCGTAAAGCAGATACTCGTAAATTCTGATAGGCAGGGGCTGATAATCACGGGGCGTCAGGAAAATTGAAATAGAAAAGTCGTTCCACGAGGTAATAAACGCAAATAGGAAACCCGCAATAACTCCTGACTTGATAAGCGGCGCAGTGATCGTCAGGAAGGTTTTCCAAGGCGTGGCACCAACGCTCGAAGCGGCGTCTTCGAGCGCAGGATCAAGGTTCTCCGTTACCGCCGATATCGTGCGTACCGGATACGGCATAGTAATAATGACGTGACCGATCACGAGCGCGAACAGATTGGTCGTTCCGAAGAAAAATAAGATAACCGAATAGAGTGATAAGGCAAAAATGACGGACGGGACCAGCAATGGCCCCATGAACGACAGGCTGAGCAATTTTGCAATGCCAGGCCTCAGTTTCCGCATTCTCAAAGCTACGGGTATCGCAAAAATCGTGGAAATCGTAGCGGATACCGTAGCTACCACAAAGCTGATCGCGGCTGCGGAGACAAAATTGTTATCCGTTAAAGCCGCGACCATCCAATGAAGGGTTAGTGCCTTCGGAGGAAAGAACATTCCTTCCGCGTTCAGTGCGGTACCCACGACAACAAGAATAGGCCCGATAACTATAATGAGGGAGAGATAGGCCGCGAGCGTGAGTAAAAAGTGCCCGCGCACGATCGACCAAGGAGCCTAGGATCACTGGCCATTGCTACACGCTGACTAGGAGCTATTAACCGTTCGGCCTATTCAACGGGTTCAGGCAGCTCCACTTCCAAATTGCCAGTCCAGATCGCCTTTTAATTATCAAGGCTCATTGCACCAGCTCTTGTTGAAACAAGAGCCCGACATAGATGAAACCGAGCGCATTCGATATAATAGACTATCTTCAAATAGCCACATTTCGCATTGTTGCGGGCGATTTACTGACTTATGAGCCTACATGCAAAATAGCCCTGAAGGACGCTTAAGCTGCAACAATCGTTCCTTGAGCGACCGCCACCAGTATCTCATCGCAAACAATCTTGCATTGACACACAGATTGCCGCTTCCCTTTGCTTAATGTCCAGGCATTTGCAAGCAATATACCGCCCTTGGCAGGTCGAACAAAGTTGATCTTGAATTCAGAGGTAAGCGCGTCACCGCCTAGAGCGAGCCCGCCTGCAAATGTCAGCGCATTATCTGCCAGATAGCTGATCACGCCACCATGAACAAAGCCATGTTGCTGGGTATGATGCTCGCGGATAATCAGAGAGATATTTGCACTACCATCACCGACAGCAACCAGTTCCGCGCCCAGATACTGACTGAAGGGCTGACTTAGAAATATCCTTCTGGCCAATTCGCCCAGATTCATCGTTTGGTCCTCCTTTCCTGCTGAAAGCTCCCCCTCACTAAATATGATCGCTTGCGGCCTGTCCCAGAAACAACGCTTATTGCCGGATTTCAGGCGGTGGCCCATCAACGTCGGCTTGAATGAACCCCTTGTTTCAGGCATTTCCTCCTCGCGTTCAGGTCGGGACTGAAACCTGCCCGGACTGCTCGCTTAGATGAAATTGGACGCAAAAGCCCGGCTTAGGCTGGATTTGTGCGCCAGCTATGAAGTCGACTTCGGCCTGTTAACAGTGATCCAGTCAATGATTGAGCGCGTGAGTAGCGTATTTTCTTCGGACAGGCCGGGTCTGATATGTGCTACGAACTCAACTTTTGGCAGGGGCGGCAATGATTGATCGACGCCTACCGTTTGTAATTTTGCCGGAATGGAACTGGAATTCAGCGGCGTGACCGCCAGGCCAGCCGCGGCCATAGCCGTCAAACTGCCGAGGCTGGGGCTGACACTAACTATCGTCCATTTACAGTTTTTTGCAGCCAGGGCGACAAGAGCAGCGTCCCGATAGGGACACGGTTCAGGAAAAACTGCGAGCGGGACGGTTGCTCCAGCTTCGAGCGGAGTCTTTCCGATTACCCATCTAAGCGGCTCACTCCACAGATGGGTACCGGATGGGTCGCCCCGGCATCGACAACCGATAATCAGGTCCAGCTCGCCCTTATCCATAGTTTCCAGCAAAGTGCTCGTATTCGAAATCTGGATTTCCAAAGTTCGTTCTGAACGGAAATCCTGAAACCTCTTCAATACAGATGGCAGCCAGGTGCTCGTCAAATCATCGGATGCACCGATCCGCAAATGAACTGCGTTGGCGCTGCCTTTCATTAGTGTCCGTGCTTCCTCGCTCAGGCGCAGGATCGCCTTTGCGTAACCAAGCAGCGCCTGTCCTTGTGGGGTCAGTGCCACCGTGCGGGTATTGCGTTCGAGAAGAACGTTTCCTGCCTGTTCCTCCAGCCGCCGGATATGGGCGCTTACGGCGGATTGCGTCAAGTTGAGTTGCTGCCCTGCCTTTGTAAAACTCGATAGGCTGGCGACTGCCTCGAAGGTCCGCAACAGTACAATATCGAACACTGTTTCACCTCAGATCGTCATGAATAGCATGATGATAAATCGTTTCTCATGATGAATAAAGTTTGGTTCATTCTTTCTCGGCGGGAGATAGGAGGTCGGCAGCATGTTGCTGGAAACCTGGATACCGTTCGTCGTTGCCACACTGGTGTTTGCTTTCATGCCGGGTCCGGCCATTTTATATATGTCAGCGCAAACCCTGGCTTACGGGCAAAGAGCTGGCTTGATGGCAGCCCTCGGTATTCATCTGGGTTGCTACGTTCATATCGCGGCCGCTCTGCGGGGCTGGCTGCACTCCTGCACCATGCCCCCGTACTCTATTCATTCCTGCGGCTGGCGGGAGCCTTCTACATGTTGTGGCTGGGTGGAAGGATGATGTTTGCCTCCGTCGCACACGACGCAACCGAAATCCCCTCGCGGCACAGACGCGTTCTACGCGACAGCATTGTAGTCGAGATCCTCAACCCGAAGACTGCGTTGTTTTTTTTGACGTTCCTGCCCCAATTCGTCGATCCGCAAGGAGCGATGCCCAGTTGGCTTCAGTTTCTGCTGCTTGGTATCATCGTGAACGGCGCTTTTTCGCTCGGCGATCTTGCATCTGTGGCAATCGCCTCCTTCGCATCGCCACGCATTTCCTCCTCCGGTTTCGCTGACTGGATTCCGAGGGTTAGCGGTGGCGTCCTTGTCGGGCTAAGCGCCGCGATCATGATGCATTTCATTTGAACGGAACTCCAACTCCCGAGGGCGATTATCGAATGGAGAGAAGGATGAGTATTTTGAAACGATCCTTTGCCGGAGCCCTAACCATTTCAATCCTGTGCATGCCAGCTGTGGCATCGGACCATCAATGGGATGTCTATGAAAATGTGCACTTCGGTTATTCCATCTGCTACCCGGCAGATCTTCTGACTGCTCAGCCCGAGGCCGATAATGGCGACGGCCGCAAGTTCACCGGCAAGTCGGGCGCAGAGTTGACGGTCTGGGGCAACTACAATGCCCTCGAGCAGGACATGGATACCCTCATTAGCGGCCTTGCCGACGCTGGCGCCACCGTCATCTACCGCCGCGCTACATTGGACTGGGCCGTCGTCTCCGCTCGCTGGAAGGGCAATGTTTTCTACGCCAAGCTCCTGCTGGAACGAAATGCGGCGGACGGCGTCGACATAGTTCGTGTCTTTCGCCTCATCTATCCTGCCAACGAGGTAAAAACCTATAACGCGGTAGCTGCGCGGCTGGCCCAATGCTTCAAGCCGACCGGTCGAGGCATCGACGACGGATTGCAACCCCTGCCTTCTGATCGCCATGATGAAAGGACAATACGATGAACCGGCCGCTGCTCGGACTTTCACTGTTCTTCATCGGATCGCAGATGGCATGTCCCGCCGCGGCTGCCGACAGGCTGTTTGCACAAGCCACCGAGACTGACGAGGAGCTCAAACAGCTCTTCAACCAGACTGGTGACATCTGCCTGCATAGCATAAGCCATGATGTCCAGATCGTCGTCGCCTGCGCATCAATGAGGATTTATGGCGTAGCGCTGAATGAAAGGGACTGGTGCTACGGGCACCGCGATGAACCGAACGCACAGATGGATTGGCACCGCTGCGACGCAAGTTCCGAACGCTTTTCCCTAGACAAGCTGATTGATGTCGGGAGGTAAACTACAATGCTGAAACCGATCTTCGTTTTCCTCATCAGCCTTCTGCTGCTGGTGCCGGTCTGCCTCTTCGTCGGATATGGGATAGGCGAAATCATCGCGGCTTTTGTCTATCCTGTAACCGGGACGCCTGACAGGTTCAGAGAAGACCGCGAATTGTTCGCCGGCGTATACGGCATCATATTCATCGGCGGGGTTTTGTGTCTCGCTTCCGCTGCTTTTGCCGTGTTTCGCTTAGTCAGAGCCATCCGCAAACCACGGACATGATACTCCAAGTCTCTATAGCTGCTCGTTAATCTGCCGTCGTGAAGACTACCTGAACGGCTTGGAAAACTTATTATATGAAGACGGCAGACATTACCCCCCCCCCCCCGAAACCGCTTACAGGCAACGGCACCAACTTGTCCGAAGCGCACTGATTGACTGGGGTAAAACGCATGTCAGCGTTCCGGTGCTTGATTTGGCGCTATCCCACAACATTACAGATACTACAGCACAAGCATGAAGCTTTCGTCAGGTCAGTTCACCGGCTTGATTGCCAGTCAAGAATAGGCTATACGCGCCTTTATCGTCCATATGCCAGCCCTCTCAGAGGACACGAACTGACGGTAGCCCCCTAGCCAGATTCGGTTTCCGTCACCAACAACGGCGTATCTGTTGTATGATCACAGATTTTGATACAATTTATACGGAAGTATTGGAAGAAGCCCTGATTTTGAACAGTTGCTCATGAGTATACTAGGTGGGTTACTCTACTAGGCAGTGGTTGGTGGCGACTTCTTGCTGGGAAAGAGGAGTTCAGTATGTACAAACATATCCTTATCGCAACCGATGGTTCCAATCTTGCTGATCGCTGTGTTGAGCAAGGGCTGGCTCTGGCAAAAGCGTTAGATTGTGATGCGACAGTAGCAACAGTGACTGCACCTTACAGCAGCGGCGGTATCTTTGGTGGAATGTTTGATGATGAGGCCATCGTAGTTAAATATGATCAAAGCTGGAAGAAGCGTGCGGATAAAATTCTTCATAATGCCCAGGACAGAGCGCGGAAAATCGATCTTGAGGTCAACGTTCTGCACCTGGTCAATCCAATACCATCAGATGCCATTCTAAAAGCAGCGGACTCGATCGGATGCGATCTCATTGTTGTTGCAACCCACGGGTACTCAGGGGCGCAGCGCCTGCTTCTTGGAAGCCAGGCAAATGAGATTGTCACGTTGGGGAAAAAGTCCGTGCTCATTGTAAGATAGACCACAAAATAATAAACGTATAAAGCAAAGCGTAAAATGGCTTTTCAGTAGAAGATGCGTGTGAGCTCTACTGAATAGAGAATTTCTAAGCATTCAAGAGACGCAGGATATTTGCTAGAACCACACAGCCACTGTTCATGTCCCAGAAGTACCTGTTCATCACTCAGAGCCCCCATGGAACAGCACAACTCGCCGCCTTGCCACGATGGACATCTACACCGGCCTCAGACTTTCCTGCGCGTTCTGGGGCCGGGACTTGTTACAGGTGCTGCGGATGATGACCCGAGCGGGATCGTAACTTATAGCCAGGTGGGAGCGCAGTTTGGCTATTCGCTCGGATGGACCATGTTGTTCAGCTATCCTCTAATGGCTGCAATGCAAGGCGTGAGTGCGGGTATCGGCGTTGTAACAGGACAAGGAATTGCGCAAAACTTGCGCCGACATTATTCGCCGTGGTTACTGCGTGGGACGGTTGTATTGCTATTCCTCGCAAATTTTATCAATATCGGGGTGGATCTTGCAGCAATGGGGGCTGCAGTGCGGCTCTTTGCAGGCGGGCCCGAAATCCTCTACACTTTAGCTTTTGCAGTTCTATGCGTGACGCTTGAAGTTATGGTGAGCTATAGGCGCTACGCCTCAGTTCTCAAATGGCTAACTCTTTCGCTTTTAACATATGCTGCAGTGGTAATGACTGTGCATGTACCTTGGGATGTAGCCTTGCGAGGTGCACTCATACCCCGTCTTGTCTTCGACAAGGAGCATGCTATGGCTTTGGTCGCAGTATTTGGCACAACGATCAGCCCCTACCTGTTTTTTTGGCAGGCAGGAGAAGAAGTTGAAGAGTTGCATCGCCGGCATCTCCGGCGTTTAATCGCATCTCCCAAAAAAGCCCACACGGAACTGAATAGAATCAAGATCGATACTTTGATCGGAATGGCGATCTCCAATGTAATCGCATTGCTTATTATTATAGCAACTGCGTCCACACTCAATGCGAACGGCATTATCGACATCAAAACATCGGCCCAGGCTGCGGAGGCCCTGAGACCGATTGCTGGAGAGTTTGCATTCGTTGCCTTTGGCACCGGCATTATTGGCACCGGATTGCTCGCGGTTCCGGTATTGGCTGGCTCCGCGGCTTACGCCGTCGCGGAGATGTTTCGATGGCCTGAAGGCCTTGATCGGCGTCCTCGCGAGGCCAAGGCGTTCTATGGCACGATCGCTATTTCAACGATTGGTGGGGTCATTCTCAGTTTCAGCGCAATAGACCCGATACGCGTCTTATACTGGTCGGCATTTCTCAATGGTGTGCTGGCTACACCTCTGATGATAGTCCTGCTGGCAATGGCGAGCAACAGACGTATCATGGGGCGACTGACAGCGCCTATATGGATGGTTAGTCTGGGGTGGTTAGCAGTTTTAGTTATGTCATCGGCAACAATAGCCTTTTTTCTTTTGTGAGAATGGTATCAAGTTCTGTTTAGAGACTGCCGGTTCATTGAATACGCCCGAATTGCGGAGGCTGTCGGATGGGCGACCATTCAGTTTTCACTTGGTCACAGCTGTGGGAGGCTGCCATTGGTTAGTTATCTGACGCCAATAGAGTTGCGATACAGGATATATGACGCAACCATGAAGATTATCGCAGCGAATATACGGTTTAAGATGTTCTTGTATGCACTCAATCGCGTGGCGAGCATCATTCCGAGTACCCCTCCTATGATACCCCTCCGATGAACTCACCAGCAAGCCACCAGTCGACAAGACCGGAACTGGCATAATTCAGAGCCGTGGCCAGTCCGAAAGCCCCCACGGAGAGAAGGGACGTGCCGATTGCGTTGATCATCGGCATACCTGTTGCCAACATCAAACCGGGCACAATCAGGAAGCCGCCGCCGATACCGAAGAATCCGGATGCCATACCCGAAGCGAGAGCTACTGCTGCTGTTACGAGACACATTCTTAAGTCGATCGGGCGGCGTTCGACGTCCAATCTCTTTTTGGGCTTCAGCATGAACAGCCCGACGACGATCATGAGGATGCCGAACAGAAAGATGAGACGATCACCGTCTAGAGCTTTTCCAAGACTGGAACCGATAAGTGCCCCGATAGTGCCTAGTGCGGAGAAGACAACACCACAACGCCACCAGATGTGCCCCTTCAGGGCATGGCTCGTAAAATTCGCGAACGCGTTGACTGAAACAGCAAGTGCACCCGTACCGATGGCGACATGGGGCTGGCTCACACCGACGACATAGAGGAGCAACGGTGTAGCGAGGATGGAGCCGCCGCCGCCAAGCAACCCCAGCATAAAGCCAACAACACTTCCGGAACCCACCGCCGCAAGGATGGAATTACTCAGCACCATAGGATCCTAACTCTCTCACGCACTGTCAGCGCTCATTTTGCCTTCTCTACGCAGAAGATGTCGTAAAGGGAGGCGACCAGTTGCGCTGCCTTTTCTTCTGTGAGGCGATAAAAAATCTGTTTCCCCTCCCGTCGCGTCTCGACTATTCCGGAACTGCGCAACACCGTTAGATGCTGCGACAGGTGCGGTTGATGAACCCCGATCTTTTCTTCCATCCTACCAACGGAATACTCGCCTTCCACCAAGGTACAAACGATCATCAGACGCGCTGGATGGGACAGCGTCTTGAGCAGGTCTGCGACTTCGTTCGCGCGCAGAGATAATTCAACTGAAGATAGTCCAGCTTTCATCATCGTTATGCTGTTCACGGTCATTCCCATGCAGCCCCTTCCAGAGCATCCAGCGGAAATTTCAGGTAGCGCTTGCCGTTGGCTTCCGGCTCAGGCAGTCGCCCGCCGCGTATGTTTACCTGTAGCGCATGCAGGATGAGCTTTGGCATTGGCAGCGTATTGTCTCGCCTGGTTCGTAAGGTAACGAAGGCCTCTTCCGTCACGCCAGCAAGGTGCGGGTTGAGCTTTTTCTGGTCCGCCACAGTGCTTTCCCAGCGTGGCATACGGCCGCCGGGCTGATAATCATGCCCGGTGAATATCCGCGTCTCGTCAGGAAGTGCGAGGATGTCCTGGATCGACTTCCACAAAGCTCTCGCATCACCGCCGGGAAAATCGGCGCGTGCCGTACCGCTGTCGGGCATAAAAATTGTGTCGTGGACAAATGCCGCGTCGCCGACCACGTAAGTGATTGAAGCGAGCGTATGTCCCGGCGAGAACATAACTCTGGCATCGATGGAACCAACCTTAAACGCCTCACCATCGGCAAAGAGCCGATCCCATTGCGAGCCATCTGTAGCTAGTTCGGGCCAGTTGTAGATCTCCTTCCACAGCTTCTGGACTCTGATTACATGCTCGCCTATCGCCGTCTTTGCGCCCGTTTTCTCCCTGAGATACTGAGCTGCGGAAAAGTGGTCGGCGTGTGGATGAGTGTCGAGAATCCATTCGACCGTCAGGCCACTATTGCGGACGTAATCGAGAATTGCGTCTGCATTGATCGTCGCCGTGGCCCCCGACTTTTCATCAAAGTCGAGAACGGGATCTACAATGGCGCAAATACCGGTTGCCGGATCGGACACCACGTACTGAACACTGGAGGTTCGCTTATCGAAAAAGCCTTTTACCCGCGGTTGATGGTCAGCAAAGCGTTTAAGCCACGATACTGCGACACTGGTATCAAAGCCGAGCTGATGTCCGAATGGTACGACGTCTTCAACAGACATGCGTCCGTCCAATACCTCGCCGATCAGATAAAGGCTGAGCGAGCGCATACCCGTCTTGCAATGCGCAAGCACTGGGCCATCGGATTTTCTGACCGCCGCCTGAAACGCACGCACATCAGCTTCAGTGATCGTATTCATTGTGACCGGAATATACGCATAAGAGAGATCGGATTGGTGGGCTGCATCGCATTCAGCCTGGTTTCCAGGCTGGTCTGCGCTTTCATTATCGGGACGGTTGTTGATCAGCGTTTTGAAGCCGCTTCGATCGAGTACATTGAGTTTTTGCGCGTTTGGCTGCGAAGATACCGACAGCTTTTCAGATATTCTGGTGACGGGCATCGTTGCCTCCGACGTTAACATTATATAATCTACTATAATGTATAATGTTAAACTTTTCAAGCCTCCCTCGAACAGGCAGATCCTCAAAACCTGCGCATAAACTCTAACGAAAAAGGTAAAACCCCAATCACCGGAGAAGAATTCTATAACTTCAAATTTTCAGTCCACTGGCAAAGGGTCTCGATAGCGGTATGATGATATGAATCCAACGTCCGGAGGTAGCTCAATGAGCCGATTGCATACAGAAAACCACCTCGTATCTCGGATCGGATGGCTTCGCGCAGCGGTACTCGGCGCCAATGATGGCATTGTCTCAACGGCGAGCCTCATTATGGGCGTCGCATCTGCTTCAACGGGAACAACACAGATAATGGTCGCTGGCATCGCGGGCCTTGTCGCAGGCGCGATGTCCATGGCGGCGGGTGAGTATGTTTCCGTCAGCTCTCAATCCGATACCGAGTTGGCAGATCTTGCCAGAGAGCGCAGGGAACTCGAATCTCAGCCCGAAGCAGAGCTCGATGAATTGATGCAAGCCTATATTGATCGCGGCCTAACTTCGGAATTGGCGCGGGAGGTGGCAATACAGCTGACCTCACGCGATGCTCTGGAGGCACATGCCCGTGACGAACTGGGAATTGTCGAACACATGGAAGCACGGCCTGTGCAAGCAGCACTGACCTCAGCGGCCACGTTCTCGATTGGGGCCGCCCTACCCTTGCTGATGGCGTTCATCGCGCCTCCCTCGATCTTGCTTTATGCGGTTGCTATCTCTTCCTTGCTGTTTCTAGCTTTACTAGGCGCAATCGGCGCCAAGGCGGGAGGAGCTAATATGCTTAAGGCAACCGTTCGCGTCACTTTTTGGGGCGCATTGGCCATGGCAATCACGGCTGGTATTGGCGCCCTAGTCGGCACAGCGGTCTGACCGTCGATCTGAGTTTATAGGGAATACATATGTAAAGAAGAATTACTGTAGTCGGTCAGAGGCAGGGCTCTATAATTTGCTCATTCTATAGGTCGGGGAGACTATGAAGATGCGGTTCTCGGTTGAAGATCGATCAAAAACAATCCTGCTGATTTTTGCCTTGTGCGGACTTGTGATGGGGCTCGGCTTGCACTTTTCCGGCTACTTCTCGGGAGCACGGATAATCTGGGCCATTGCCACTTTGCCTGTGCTGGGATCTTTGCTCGTCGAGATTCTCCGGAGTTTATGGCGAAAGGAGTTTGGGCTGGATATCGTCGCGGCGATGTCGATGACGGCCGCGCTGGCATTTGGGGAAATGCTGGCGGCTTCGATTGTCGCTCTCATGTATACTGGGGGAGCCTTTCTTGAAAGCTTTGCCGAGGGACGAGCACGCCGTGAGATGCACGCTTTGCTGTCCCGCGCACCGCGAACAACAATGCGATATGTCGATGACCATCTCGAAGAGATTGCCGTCGAAACTATTCGTCCGGGTGACCGCCTTCTGATCCGTCAGGGAGACGTCATCCCCGTCGACGGAAGTATCACTTCCGTAAAAGCTTTCGTAAACATGTCTGCTTTGACGGGAGAGTCACTTCCGATTTCGCTTACATCCGGAGCCGATGCTTTGAGCGGATCAGTAAATGCTGGCGATGCCTTCGATATTGTTGCCAGACACGAAGCAAAAGATAGCACCTACGCTGGCATTGTTCGGCTCGTGGAAGAGGCCCAGCATTCGAAAGCCCCGATGTCTAGGCTAGCAGACCAATGGTCTATCGGCTTTCTGATAGTGACCGTCTTAATCGCCTTCGGCGCGTGGGTTTTCACGGGAGACCCGATTAGGTCGGTCGCCGTTCTCGTCGTGGCGACACCATGTCCTCTCATCTTGGCGGTGCCAGTCGCTCTTGTTGCGGGACTATCGCGCGCCGCTCATTTCGGCGTGCTGGTAAAGGGTGCTCGTCCATTAGAGAACATGGCCCGTATCAATACGCTGGTACTGGACAAGACTGGAACACTGACAGATGGCCGCCCACAAATTACTTCAATCAATGCGCAGCCAGGATTGAGCGAAAATGATCTACTGCGTTTCGCCGCCTCCCTTGACCAAGTGTCCAAACATCCGATGGCGCAGGCTCTTGTACTGGCCGCTCAGCGGCGCGGTATAGATCTTGTATTGCCGACCGATGTAAGCGAACTGGCCGGAGATGGCGTGGCGGGCTGGGTCGATCGCAAAAGCGTCGTTGTCGGTGGACATAGCTTCGTTGAGAGACAGGTCAATGCAAAACTGAGTGAAATCCCCCATAGAGAAGCTGGAGCGGCCCTGGTTGCAGTCGCAATAGACGCCAGGATTGCGGGCTATATCATCATGGCCGATCCCTTGCGCGGCGAAGTTGTCGATACGTTACGGGGATTGCGCAAGGACGGCGTAAAGCGAATAGTGCTGGCGACAGGTGATCGTACTGCAGTGGCCAAACGTATCGCCAAGGGTTTGGGGCTCGATGCCGTCTACTCGGAGCTTTCGCCCGATCAAAAGGTGCTGACCGTGCTCAGCGAGCGTAAGAACGGCCCCGTGATGATGGTCGGAGACGGCGTCAACGACGCGCCCGCACTTGCAGCGGCTGATGTTGGCGTTGCCATGGGTGCGAGGGGAGCGGCAGCCTCGGCAGAAGCTGCCGATGTCGTTTTCCTCGTAGATAGAATAGATAGACTTCGCGCCGGGATTGAAATTGCCAAGAGGTCAAGGCGCATTGCTGTCGAAAGTGTAGTGGTTGGGATTGGTCTTTCTGTAATCGCCATGATCGCAGCCGCGTTCGGTTATCTAAAACCTGTTCAGGGTGCATTACTCCAGGAGCTGATTGACGTCGCTGTCATCCTCAATGCGCTTCGGGCGTTGAGAATCTCCCCCAAGATCGGCTAAAGGGCGTCGTGGGACACCAGAATTTAAACTGGTGAATAAGTCACCTACAGCTTCGCACCGAATTGTCGTTCCTTCAGCACGCAATAAGAACAGAACATTGAAGCTTAACCGCCTTGCCAGTACCGCGCCGGTCTTCGAACCAAGCACCATTAGCGCTGTTGCCCATGCATCCGCTTCGGCACAGGTACGTGTCACGATGGTGACTGACGCCGGAGGCTCCATCACGGGAGCACCGCGAAGCGGGTCCATGGTGTGCGACAGGCGGTAATCGTTGACATTAATCCAATGCCGATAATCGCCCGACGTGGCGACCGACGCATCCTGAAGAGCCAAAACCGAGTGGGCTGCGCGACGATCATAGTCAGGAGCCTCAACTGCAATCGACCAAGGACGCCCATCTGGCCGCAACCCGAGCGCCCGCATCTCCCCATCGATTCCGACGAGGCTGGACGAAATCCCGAAAGACAGTAATGTCTCCGCCAGACGATCCACGCCATATCCCTTGGCAATTCCATTGAGATCAAGCGTGATGGGAGCCGACTTTCGCACCATTCCCAGCTCGACGTCCAGTTCCAGAACGTCATGGGCTGGTCGGCGCTCGCGCTCGAGCGCTGCTCGCATCTGCTCAGGGACCGCCTCTGACGCCCCGAAACCCCAGGCGCTTACGGCATCCCCCATGCCGATATCAAACGCGCCGCCCGATGCACGGCCAATGTCGAGCGCAAGGCGCAAAACGTCCAGCAGTTGCTGCGGCACCTTTATCCAGTGTCCCACCGGCGCGGCGTTCACCTGCATTAGATTACTTTCCGGCTTCCATGTTGACATCTGCATGTCCACCGCGTCCACTGCCGCCTGAAGTGCGGCCCGAACGGATTGTGGATCGAACCCCGCTGCTTGGTAAAACAACGCTGACCAACGTGTACCCATGGTAGGCCCGCTCAAAGCGTGACGTTGCATCTCAGTAGACGTCTTCGACATAACGTCCCTCCGCCCTGAGTTTGGCCAATGTCAGCCCCGTGGAACCCAGAATATCGGCGAGAACCAACGAGACTCCGTTGGCCATATCGCGTCCGCCACATACCATGATCCGCGCCCCCTCCTGAATCAGCCGAGTGACGTCATCGGCTTCTTCCCGAAGAGCATGCTGCACATAGCGCGGCATTTTCCCGCGTGAACAACAGGAGCTAATGTGCGCAACTTGCCCCTTCTGCTTCCATTCACGGAGTTCGTCGCCAAAGAAAAAATCGCTATTTGTCCGGCGCATTCCAAAGAACAAATGGATCGGGCGATGTCGCGTATTGGCACGGATAAAACCCGCCAAAGGTGCGATTCCGGTTCCCGCGCCGATCAAAATCAGGGGCATGTGTGTCCGATCGTCTGCATGGAAACCGGGATTGCGGCGCAGGAAAGCGCTGATCGTATCCCCGGGCTCCAGTTCCAGGAGCTGGCAAGAGCATAGCCCACCCGGATGTTTTCTCACGACGATCTCGACAAAGCCGTCGTTGCGTCCAGTAGCCAGCGAGTAGAATCGGGGCACGGTCGATCCCGAAGGAACGATGGCGATCAGATCGCCGGCCACAAAGCGCCCGAGTCCGTGGCCAAGCACTTGCCGCCAGAAGGAAAGCTTTGGCAAGGCAAAGCGCAAGATTGCTGCGGGTGCCTGTACTGCCGCGCCATAATCACGGCGCGACACAAGCGTGAGCGGGACGGCGGTGGGTTGAACGACCTGATGCGTGAGTTCAAGATTTATGGTCATCGCAGTACCGAGTGTCTTCCCCCATCGGGCAAAAGCCTGCGGCGACTGGCGGTCGACCGTCTCAAAGGGAATGAGCATTTTCCACCTGGCGGCCTGAGCTGTCTCCGTTACCGCCCGCGCGAAAGCGCAGTAGGCAGGAAAGCTACTGTCGCCGAACCCGAGCACAACCAGCGGAATTGTCGGATCCGCTACCTGAGGTGAGAGCCGTTCAAGGAACCCCTTGGCCGAAGCGGGCCCATCGCCATCGCCATAGGTAGCGGCCAAAATGATAATGCGCCGGGCCTGCCGATAACGGCCTGAATCAAAGGCTGACATTGGCGCAGCGTGAACCGTCTGGCCAGAATTGGACAGCGCCGCATGCAATGTTGCGGCAAAACCCCATGTGCTACCGCCTTCACTGCCGACGAGAATGATCGTCTCCGCCCGTCCCGCGGCAACATTTTCGCGAATGCGCGGCCTTCCACGACGCCCGTCGGACCAGAGAAAAGCGCCCGTACCCGCCATGACCGGAACGCCAAAAGCCATCAGGCCAAGGAGCAGCCCCAGAACGGAAGCCCCCCGTCCTGTATGCAGCATATAGATGGTTTCCGACAGACATTGCCATCCGGTCAGGCCGCTCCAGCCGAGAAGAGCGCCCGTGCCCTGATCGATATAGCCGGTGCCCCGGTCGGTCTTAAGGGTGAGAATGTCCATCGGGTTGGATGGATCGGCGAATGACAGGCTGCGCATTTCCGCAACCGGTATCTGCCGCAGCGGTTCCATCGTCGCCTGAAGCGCTCCAGTCTGGCCGCTTGCCTCAGTCTGCATGACCGGCGAAACCGCACTATCAGGCAATAGATCGAAGGTGGAGGCCGTCATCCACAAAGCCGTGGCCGAGGAAAGCAGCAGGCCTACGACGGCCAGTCGGGCGACCTCGACATGCAGACGCCCGGAGAGCGGGCCGCGCAGGCGCGAGAACCAGTGCTGCCAACCCCCGGCCCGACGTGCGACAAGCGCCACCCCGGACAGGCTCAGCACCAGCATGGCGGCAGCGCCCGCAGCCATGACCACGCGACCGCTATCATCAAGAAAGAGCGAACGATGCAGACCTGTCAGCCAGCGTTCGACTGGATTCGGATCGGCAGAAGCGATAGCCTGACCGGTGGCGGGATCGATGACCGCCGCCTGAGGCGCACCATTATCGAACCAATAGGCCGTCATCCGGCCAGACGGCGCCCGCCGGATTTGCTCCACCTGCGGATAGACCGCTTGAACACGCGCCGCCAGATCGGCGATCGTAAGTGTCACATCTGCCTGTGGAGACGAGATACTTTCGACAGCGGGAAAAATCGACAGTGCTGCACCGCTGATACTGAGCACAATCAGGAGCAACGCGGCGAGAAGTCCCGGCCAACGATGGATAACGCGGAACATAGCAATCACCGTTTATAGTGAATAATCGGCTGTTGCGATGTAACGGCGTCCTTTGACTGGAGCTTTCACACCGCCGGATGTCAGCGGTATAACCACCTCATTGGGACTGTCGCGCATGTCTTCCACCGCAGCGTCGACGTGCAATGTGTAGCCCGCATCAAAAAACGCATCGGCCAGATCAACTGTGATTTTAAGCGTCTTGCCCGTCCCGACGCTCGCGCCAGTGATACCATTTATTTCGCTCGTGTTGCCACCCGTTGCGCGATACCACCCAGACAGGTGTTCGTAATACTTGGATTTGCCACCAGCCATCCAAAGACTACCAGCATATTTGCCCTGAGCATCGGTGACGTAATAGGCAAGATAAGCGCCGTCCCCGCCATAGCTGTTCAGCGTCGTGGTCAGAGTTACGGGTCGCGCCATGGCGATACCCGGAAGCGTAAGTGCCGTGGTCATTGACAATACTGCGAGAAGTACTTTCATGTCAGACTACCTCTTTCAAAGAAACGGGCGCACGGACCTGAACCGGATCCGTGTTCATGCCAGCCACTCTCGCAAGATGAGCTGAACGCCGCCTGACACTGATGTAATTTCTGCTTCAGCGCTTTGTCAGGAAAGACATAACGAAAACGGTGGACCTGCCAGCAGGTCCACCGTTTTAAGAACCGACGATGCGGGCTGTTATCAATGCAGCGACATGCGCTTGAGCGTGCCGTCGCGCAAAACGAACTGGTGCCATATCGCCATCAGCGCATGAAGACCGGCCAGATAAAGAATGATGGTGCCGGCATTCTCGTGGAAGTCGGCGATCAATCCGGGGGAGCCTTGCACTGGGGCCGTAATGGCTGGAACGGAAAGGCCGAAGAATGATATGGGAACGCCAATCCGCGAGGCGGCATACCAGCCGCTGAGCGGCAAGGCGAGCAGAAACAGATAGAGGATTGCATGACCTGCCTTGGCCGCAAGCGCAAGCATCCCTTGCATCGGAGATGCTGACGGCGCAGCGCCAGAAAGACGCAAGAGAATGCGTGGGACAACAAGCACAAGCACGGCAAGCCCTAGAGAAAAATGCAACATAGGCGGATTTTCCGCCATACGGCGTCCACCCACCGACGTCAACCATGCTCCGAGGATCAACGCTGCGGTGAACCAGTGAATCACAACCATGCTTTTTGAATAACGATCAGGACTGCGAGGCATGACAAGTCTTTCCTTGACTGAAGGCGCTCTATTAGCGGAGCGCCGGGTGCTTATTTGGCAGGGAGTTTTCTCGAGCAAGCGGCTGGAAAGCATGCCGACGCAGCGCTTGACACCTATCCCTAGTTATCTCTTGATTTGCGACGGCGATCATCGTCGTGGTCGGATTCGCCGACCTTGTGTTTTATCTTGACTATAGCAAGCGTCGCCGGATCAACTTTGGCCCTGAAAGCAATTCCGGTTTTGTCGGAGCCGCGGACTTCATAACAGCCGTCGTCGATTTTGATCCGCGCTACGGTCCAGCCGCGAGAAGTAGCCATGGCCTGAACCGCGTCCCTGGATTGCCACTTGTCCATCGACACATGGCAGTCATCATCGGCTCGCGCCACGCCGCTTCCTGCTGTAATCAATAAAAGGGAGATTGCAGCAAGGTAATTTACCATCATATCATTGTTCCTGATCAATGCGCTTTGAAGAGAATAATGCCAGCCATTTCTGACGAACAGCTGAAGCTGGCAAGGATATGACGTCAGAGGAATGACAGGTTACAGCTTCAGTTAGAATATGTTCACATCTGACTGAATCGGGTCGACACGGGGCCGCTTCTTATTGAATAAAGGGTGCTGTTGTATGCGGGTTCTGTTGATCGAAGACGATACAATTCTGGGCAAGGCCGTTCGCGACCATATCGCCGTCAACCATTCCGTGGATTGGGTGACCCGGCTCGACGACGCAACAGAGCATGTCAACTCTGCAGTCTACGACCTAATGCTGTTGGACCTGATGCTTCCCGACGGGCTAGGTGTCAATTTTTTACGCAATCTTCGCGCCAAAGGCAGTGCCACGCCTGTCATTATCCTCACGGCACTGGACCAGATTTCCGACCGGATCGAAGGACTCGATGCCGGGGCAGACGATTACATGATCAAACCGTTCGATCTGGCGGAACTGTCGTCACGACTGAATGCCGTTGCGCGACGTTACAGCGGCAATCCCAACCCATTGATCAAAATAGGCGACCTCCAGATCGATCTGGCCGCCAAGATCGTGAGGCAGGACGGGCGCCCCGTTGAACTGACCGGTCGCGAATGGGCACTGCTAGAAAACTTCCTGCAGCGACCTGGTATTGCATTGACCAAGTCGCAACTCGAGGACCGGCTCTATGCCTTTGGCTCAGAAGTCGAGAGCAATACAATTGAGGTCCATGTCAGCCGTCTCCGCAAAAAGCTTGGACATGCGATCATCGAGACGGTTCGCGGCATCGGATACCGGCTTGGAAACGCAAAATGATGCAACCGAAGAGCCTGCAATGGAGACTTTCGCTCTGGCTCGGGCTCGGCGCGGCCCTGTTGTGGGTTGTTACAACGATTGTGACAGCACACCTTCTGCGCCAGGAACTGAATAAGGCCTTTGACAGCGCCCTCGAAGAAACGGCGCAACGCATTCTGCCGGTCGCGGCGCTCGAGATTCTGGGGCGCGATGCCGACGACACCGAGCAGAGGGTGGCGACCCTGCGCCAACACGACGAATATTTCACCTATGTGGTGCGTGACGCAGCCGGAACCGTGCAGATGCGTTCCCATAGTGCGGATGTGACCATTTTTCCGCCCTATTCAAGAATGGGTTTCAGCAGCACACCAACCCACAGGCTCTACTCTGACGCCGCAATGCAGGGTAGTCTCACAATTACTGTCGCTGAACCCCTCTCCCACCGGCGCGATACGGCTAAACACATATTATACACGCTTGCTGTACCTCTCTCCCTGGCCGTCCTCCTCGGCTTGATCGGTGTCTGGTTCATCGTACGTCTTTCCATGGCACCGGTTCGCAGTTTTCGCAATCAGATTGAGGCGCGTGGCAGTGGAGATCTTGATCCAGTCGCCGTAAATGGGCTTCCCTCCGAAATTGACACTGTTGCCATAGCGGTAAATCGGTTGTTGGACCGTTTGAAACTGACCCTGGAAGCCGAACGCAGTCTTGCAGCCAAATCAGCCCACGAATTGCGCACCCCGGTGGCAGCGGCGCTCGCACAGTCGCAAAGACTGATCGTCGAGGCGCCCGATGCTACCACGCGCGAACGTGCGCAGGACATGGAAACGGCGCTGCGCCGCCTCGCCCGCTTGACAGAAAAACTAATGCAGTTGGCAAGAGCCGAGGGCGGACGGCTCCTTGCCGAAAAGCCAGTAAATATTGCTGCAATCCTTCGATTAGTTGTAGGCGAGTTCAACGGATCTACCGATGCTGTCGGTCGCATTGAGTTGACTCTCCCTGATTGCCCAGTGCTTAAGAGCATTGATGCGGATGCGTTTGCCATACTAGCGCGGAACCTGATCGAAAACGCACTCAAACACGGTGCACAGGACATGCCTGTTCTCGTAAGTCTTAAAAGCGACGGGGAACTGCGTGTTGTTAATGGCGGCCCAGTCGTGCCGCCCGAAACGCTTGCTCGGCTGAGTGAGCCGTTCGAGCGCGGTCAGGCTCTTGTGCGCGGTGCAGGACTTGGTCTTGCCATTGCCAAAACAATTGCTACTGGAGCAGGCGGTCGGTTGGAGTTTTCCTCCCCGGCATCTGGCAAGAAAGACGGCTTCGAAGCGAGGTTTTCTTCCATTGCATGAATGCCGAACCGGTGCACCACTGACCATTGAGAAGCGCCTCGCTGCTTTGATTGCCAGTCAAGAAAGCGAAACGCAAGCGGTTCTCGATCTGTTAGGAGCAAAGTCGTTTGCTTTTCTGATCAGGTGTCTTCATTCCAACCTTACCAAAAAAATTGGGCACCAGGTTACTTTTTTGTCTCCTCCGCCAGCATTGAACTATTCGCTCGATAGTTACTGGAGAATAACAACCCGTACTTCCGAAACGAAGACTTTCTTCAATATCGCCGACGAATGAAAAGCCCCGCGAGCACAGATATCGTCACCGTGACTGTCAACAAGATGAAAGCCAAAGCCGCCCCGAGTGGCCAGTTCGACTGGTTCAGAATTTCGGTAACGATCATAGGCGACATCATCCGGAATGATGAGCCGCCCAGAAGAACTGGGGTCGCATAAGCATTCATCGTAAGGATAAAGGACAGAACCGAGGCTGCGAGAAGACCCGGCATAATTTGAGGCATGCGGACAAGCATAAACGTTTGCAGCGGCGTTGCTCCGAGGCTTGCAGATGCATAATCGATATTTTCGTCCAGCCCTTCGAATACACTCTGCAGCGTTAAAACGACATAAGGAACATTGACGGCAGTAATGCCTATGAACACCGCAAGCGGTGTTTGCATGATGGTCAGAGGTTGCGCTATTAATCCAATCTTCAACAGCAAGTAATTCAGCACGCCTGTTTGTCCGAAAGCCACCATCCAGCCTGCAGCGCGCACGGCATTCGATATAAACAACGGGAGGATCACGGCCATAAGCAACAAGGTCTTCAAGTTCCCTCTCTGGCGCGACATCCAGTTTGCAAGTGGCAAGCTAAGCAGAATACAGACAACCGTCACCAGGCTCGCCATAATCAACGTCGTAGCCATACCCTTGAGGTAATAGGCGTCCGAAAAGAATGTGATGAAGTTCGCAAATGTGAAGCCGTTCACCATGAATTCGCCGGGAACGAAATCATTGAAGCTGTATCGCAACAAATATAGAAGGGGCATAGCCATAAACACTACGACCAGCAAAGTCGATGGCATAAGAAGTGCTGCTGCGGATAATGAACTTTTTTTCATGGCGCTACCGGAATAGTTCGAGCTGGTCCTGTCCGACAACATCGGACAGGATTGTGTGCGATGGTTCAGGCTCGGAATTCTTTATTCCACCAATTCTGAAGATCGGCATCAGCTTTGGCGACATATTCCAGATCAGGCAGGAGAAACTGATCCCGCTGTTTTTCAGAATAGTCGACAGCTGCCGCCAGCTCAGCAGGTAGCGTTACTTCAGAGTTGGTCGGCGCATATCCCATCTGCTCAGCAAAGGCTGCCTGCGGCTGATCTTCCAACATCGCATTCATATACTGGTAGGCAGCTTCCTTGTTTCGCGCGTTTTTAGGAACGACCATATCCGACAGATAAAGAGAAATACCTTCCTTCGGAATAGCTATCTCGATATCGATCCCGGCCTTCTTCCACATGTAACCACGCGCATTCCACATGATGCACATAACGATTTCACCAGATTTCAGCGCCTGTGCGAGGGCCTCATTGGTAGGATAGATTTTCACACCCTGCTTCTTCAGCTCCATGAGCTTTGCTTTTCCAGGTTCGTAGTTCGACGCGCCGCCACCCGCAATCATCGCTGCGGACTCAATTGTTGTCTGGTATTGCAGATCGATTACGCCGATACGTCCCGCATACTTGGGATCCCACAGGTCAGCATACGACGTTGGAGCAGGACTTACCTGTTTAGGGTTATAAAGGATTACGCGACCAGTGTAGATATGAGGGACGGCATAGGGAGCGCGAATGAACGATTGAACTTTGCTCAGATTGGGAATCTTGGTTTCGTCTAATTCTTCAATCAGTCCGTTTGTATACATTTCGTAGCTGCCTTGTCGGGTAAGGCAGGATATGTCCATCGACCCACGTGGCAACCGCCGCTCGGCAAGCATTTTTGATCGGCGTACTGTATCTGCGGCGGGATCATAAATAACTTGAGTACCGCTTTCCTTCAGAACAGCATCCGTAATGTGTATCTGTTGTAGATTTTGATAATCACCGCCCCATGTTCCGACTACAATCCGCCCTGCGGCGGAGGCAAGGGATGGCATCATTCCTGATGCTAGAAGGCCGCCAGACAGAATGCCAAAAGTTCTTCTAGTCATTTTAATCATTGCAATTTCCCCTTTTATCATGAGTAAGAAATGATCGAGATCTATCGTCTCGCTTATGGTGAAAGGCTAAAGTGGCACGACGTCCTCCGGCGCGACGCTAATAGTGATGGCGCTTTCAGGGATAAGATCGATACCAGCCTCGTTTACTTCACGAGGTGAAGCGATGGCCGTCAGGTGTTGTCCGTCATCAAGTTCGATGTCGATTTCAATCATCCCTCCAAGAAAGACGTGTTTTTTAATACGAGCTGTCTGAGTGTTCTTGAGAGAAGGAGCCGATGAACGGCTCAACCGGAACGCCTCAGGACGAATAAGTACTTCCTTTGCCGTCGTAGATGGAGCCGCCGTAAGCAGTCGAATCCCACCGTTTGTGGTGAAAGTTCCATCATCTGATGAGGTTCCGGTTAGGAAATTGGCTCGCCCAATAAAGTCAGCTACGAAACGGCTGGCGGGCTTTTGATATAATCGCTCGGCTGATCCGATTTGCTCAATAAGACCTGCCCGCATCAGAACAAGTCTATCACCGACTGACATCGCCTCCTCTTGGTCGTGGGTCACCATGATTGTGGTGATACCGAGCGATTTTTGCAGGTTGCGCAGTTCGTCGCGAACCTGAAGGCGCAGTCGGGCATCAAGATTGGACAAAGGTTCATCGAAAAGGAGGATGTCCGGACGGATAGCGATGGCCCGAGCTATGGCCACACGCTGCTGTTGGCCGCCTGAAAGTTGCTTGGGCAACCGATCCATTAAGTGTGAAAGGTCGACCAGCTCTAGTGCGTGCGTTACACGGCTTTTCAGTTCGGGTTCCCGCACTTTTCGGCGACGTAAACCGAAAGCCACATTCTCAAATATAGTGAGATGGGGGAAAAGCGCATAATTTTGGAAGACTAGTCCGATGTTACGACGATGTGGTGGCTCCTGGCTAATCTCTCTATTTCCGAGGCGTATGGAACCTGCGTCCGGTTCAATAAATCCGGCCAGCATGCGCAAGGTCGTTGTTTTTCCACAACCCGACGGGCCAAGAAATATAAGAAATTCGCCTTCCTGGACATCAAGTGTCATGTCTGACACTGCAGTGAATGCCCCATAGGTTTTGGTCAGGCCCTTAATTTGAACATCAGCCATTAAACCATCCTCGAAATATTTACAAAGCGGTTTGAAATCACCAGCATCAGTGCCACAAAGAGTACTTGCAGGACGGAAACAGCCGCAATGGTTGGGTCAATCTTCCACTCAAGATATTGCATCACGGCCACGGGAAGCGTGACCTGTCCCGGTCCCGATAAGAAAATCGACACTTCCAGATTTCCGAAACTAACGACGAACGAAAATACAGCGGCCGCAAAGATGCCTGGCTTGATAAGGGGTAACGTTACCAAACGAATGACCGTTGCTGGCTTTGCACCCAGTGATGCCGCCGCTTCTTCCACAGACAGATTGGCACCTTCAAGTGAAGCAAGAAGTAGTCGAAGACACCACGGGATTGTGAGAAGAACATGACCCGCTACAAAGACACCTGTCGAGCCGACGAGTGGCATTCCGGATGCAATCTCAATTTCCACAACGGCGATATAGAGCGCTGCGCCAATCACAATTGCTGGGACTGTTAAGGGCGACATAAGAAGCTGAATCAAGGCGCTTCGCCCTCGAAAATCACGTCTTACAATTACAATTGCTGCTGGTACCGAAACCAAAAGGCCAGCCAACATGGCGAAAGTTGCAACTGCGATAGAAAGCAGAAAGCCACTCAGAAACTGGGGTTGTCGAAAGGCCTCAGAAAACCAGTGCAGTGAATATCCCTCCACCGGTAACGACAGTATCTCGTTCGAGATGATCGATAGCCAAAAAACAAGCACCAGGGGCAGAAGCATCAGTACAAGACTGAATGCAATCATTGTCGCCGCTCCCAACCGTCCCAGGCGCTCCGTTAGAGATTTGCCTCGGACCATACGGCTTACTCCGGCAGGTTGTTTTTGTGAAATTTACCGCCTTTCATGATGGCAGTGAGACATTCATCGTGGCGTTCCAGCGTGGTGATGTCTTCGAGAGGATTGCCATCAACAATCAGAAGATCTGCGTAAGCTCCTGGTGCGATAACGCCGATCTCATTCTCCATACCGCACAGCTTCGCTGAAACCCTTGTTGCAGAATGGAGGACTTCGCGGTTTGTGAGTACACTTGCACGTATAGAGAACTCCATAGACTGGTATTTGTGAAGCTGACCTAAAAGGTCAGATCCAAAGGCCATCGGTAGACCTGCGTCCCGCATGATTGCAAGCGATTCCAGTCCACCACGGCGTACAGTATCGATCTTTGCCTGGGAGTCTTCGTTGAGACCGAAATTTGCGCCTTCCAGTGCCAGTCCCTCATAGGCAACAAGTGTGGGGCAGGCAATGGCACCTGCCTCAGCGGCCATTCGGGCGGTCTCGAGAGTGATGAGATTGCAGTGTTCCAGTGACTTCACACCGCATTCAACCGCCCTGCGAATGGAAGCATCTGAATAGGTGTGTGCGGCAACATATAGCCCATAATTCTCGGCTTCTTCCACGATTGCGCGGATTTCGTCGTTGGAATACTGCAGCACGTGGATTGGGTCGTTGGGGGAAGCAACCCCGCCATTCGCCATAATCTTGATGAACTGAGCGCCGTTCTTGATTTCTTCACGAGACGCGCGGCGCACTTCATCTACACCGTCAGCGATCCGACCAAGACTACCAAGTCGCGCTTCATGCAATGGACGATTGTCATAACGAGCTCGATAATCGCCATGCCCAACAGTTTGACTTAATGCCTTGCCGCAAATTACCAGTCTTGGGGCTTCTATGGCGCCTTCATCGACCGCGAGCTTCAAACCGAGATCCGCTCCCGCCAGATCACGCAGGGTCGTAAAACCTCGCATCAGCATGTCCCGCATAATTTTTGCGCTTCGTAACGCAATGAGCGAGCTGGGTAGCGCCGCGTTTTCCGCCAGATCCACGAGGGTGGCCGCGACGTGAACATGGGCATCAACAAGTCCAGGCATAAGCGTACGTCCGCCCAGATTGATCCTTTCTGCTCCTGCTTCCGTGATTGGCTGTTCACTGACTTTCACGATCCGGTCGTTTTCGACCAATACCTCAACACCGGATTTCAGAACACCTTGATCAACATCCAGAACCTGGCCACCGCAAAGGACATAACTCGTCATAATTATTTCCCCATTTGTTTTTGTCGTGCATACACGAAGTATATTCCCACCAATCTTACACGCCATGGCATGAGTGTCCAGTTAAAAACGGGCTGACTTGTTTTTTTGTTACACTCAGTGGTATACGGCATTGAAACGACTGTCTTTTTTAACAACATTGAAAAGATATGGGATTAGGAGGATCAAGCGAAGATGACGTTCGTTACCAGTGGCGGAGCAGTGCTATGATTGAAAAGTCAGCTGAAATGGATGGCAGAGCAGGAAAAAAAGGCAAGCGACAAACCCAAGCGGAGCGTTCATCAAATACGCAAGCGAAAATTTGCAACGCAACGCTGGAGGCCTTGGCTGAAGTTGGTTACCACTGTATAACAACTGCATTCATTGCAAAGAAAGCGAAGGTCTCTCGCGGGGCACTGACTCATCAATACGCTTCGAGAAATGATCTTCTTGTTGCAGCTTTGCAGCGACTTCATAATGATTGGTCGCAAGTTAGGCCATTCACCGCCAATCCAACCACCGAAGAGTATACTGTAGCGCAACTTATAACCGAGTTGTGGGAGAATCTGTTTTCAGACAAACGGTATATAGCGTCACTTGAACTTATGGTTGCGGCACGTTTGGATAACGATCTAGGCATTCGTTTAAGGGATGAAATGTCAAGATGGGTCAATGTTAGAGATGAATTTCTTCGAAGCTTAAACTTCACCGACCGAAAGATGGGCCTGAATGTTCAACATTTACATTTAATGATGTCCACAATGAGAGGAGTTGCACTCTATCAACTATTCGATAGAGATGTGCAGGCTGGTCAAAAGCTTATCGAATTATACAGTTCTTTGGTCGAGAGTAGAGTTGATCCGGCTGATACCAAAGAGGAATGAATTTCCAACATTCGTTAGGTGTTTATCCATCCTATCCCCTCTCATGAATTTAACACACGAGAGGGGAGACGTGTCAGTTTCTAAAGTGTTTTGAAGTATGCGAGGACACTTTCCAAATCGACGACGTCAGCGTAACGCCGTCCTACATCCCGTAGATTGTCTCGATGCGGACCTTCTTCAACATCACCGACGCAGTCTTCAGGAACAATCGTGCGATAGCCGCGCTGGAAACTATCAATAACAGTAGCTCTGATACAACCGCTCGTATTCACGCCAGTTACGATAACGGTATCTACGGATGCCTTTGTAAGAAATGGCTCAACCTTTGTTTCATAGAACATCGATGGCCCCGTCTTACGAATAACCAAATCATATGACGAGTCTACGAGGTTATCTTCGAGTTGGATCGCATCGTTGGGCATAATGTAGTTATCGCGTACTGGCTTGATTTTCCAGAACGGCATGTCGCGCTCACTCTGATATGCTGTGAAACAGACTGCCACCGGGATCGAAAGTGGTCGCGCTACATCGAGAAGTTTGCGGGTATTCTCAAGCGCTCTTACTGCGAGTGGCTTGCCGCCAAAGGGATATTCTTGCGATGTGTGAGATTTTTGAAAATCGATAACCAGAATTGCGGGACGTTTCCCATATCCGACCGCAACCTCGCCATAGCCAGCAGATTCATATTCATCGCGTAACACGATACTTCCTTTCTGATTTTGAATTAGGAAGAAAGGTGCTTCTAACTCACCTATGTCGAAAATTATCGACGAGCTAAACGGATTGATCACCTGTTCCCCTGCGTGGACGTTATTGTCCACCGCAGCAGAAGATGACTTGATGTCGACTGGGTGTCAACTAACAAACAATACAACCCGTTTGTTTACTGCGAAAACGTGAAACGCTATGATCTCACGACGATAAACTGCGACCTGAACAACCCTGTTCAATTTGCGTCAGGCGTGAAATCTCAGCACATCAACCGCTTGATGCATTTGCAGTGACATGCTTCCGGTGATGCCGCAATTATAAGTTGGCTCTGTTCAGGCTTCGAGGTGCGCGTCCTATTTTGGGCCACAGGGAACTGAAAGCTTCCGGGTTTAAGTCTCAATGCGGCGGGGACGTCGCTGAGCCATTCATCAGCGAAATCGGCGACCAATTGCTGGATCTTCGGCGCGAGATAAGCTGGCGATGCACCACCGAGTAAACCGTACATCATTCCATCCGCCGCCTTGAAAGGATATGAACCATTGACCCTTGTCATTGGACGACGTGCTGATTTCCGATGACCAGCACAGCGATGCGTTTGCGCGTGTCAGACGGCGATAAGATGGGGCGCGTTCAAAACTTCTGCCAGGATGAGAGTCCCTGTTCCCTATTTAGGAACGAGCACTAGTCGGTTGAATACCACCGCAATCGATAAATGGTCAGCACATTTTTATCGAGTAACAGAAATGCAGTAGCCATATTCAATTTCGGCTTTCAGCTCTCTCCTGCTCAGCAACGAGCTCGTAGCTCCATCGCACATCTTGCTGCATGGCAAGTTTGGCGGCTTCAGGATCATGGTCCTTCAATGCATCTATGAGATTAAAGTGCTTGTGGTCGCGTCCGGAGAGTTCACGAACAGGTATCTCCTCGTGAAATGTTCGGAGGAACGGGCCCATCAACGCCCACATACTTTCACATATGGATTCAATGTAGGGCAGTCCTGCCAGCGTTAATATTCGAAAATGGAAGTCACGATTGATGCGGCTGGCGAGCTCTGGATCAGTCGCAGCGGCTTGAATGAAGCTTTCGTTCAAACTAACGAAATCTTCGATCTGCTTCTCGGTTACGATCTCCGCAACACGCTGCGCTGCGATACCTTCCAGCTCGACGCGAATTGAAATGATCTCCCGCAAATCACGGGAGGTCAGCTTGGGAACGACGATTGATGTCGCCGCTCTCATTTCCAGCGCCTTTTCGCTGACGAGGCGAAAGATCGCCTCGCGTACGGGGGTAATGCTCGTCCCATACTGCTCGGCCAAGGCCGCGATCGTCAATCGCTGGCCTGGCCTGAAGTATCCGTCCATCAATCCCTGCCGCAGCTCTTGATAGAGCTGCGTTGAAAGGCTTGCTCGGGACAATGATTTGGTCTGCATCTCGCCCTCTTAACTAATTTGGGAAGGTTATAATGCTTCCAACGCGTTCCGACCAGCATGGAAACCCCCTGCGATATCCACTATCCACCGTATCGATACTCAGGTACACCCATGACGCCCAAGCCATCAATGACAAAAAGAGAGCCAGCCAATGGACCGGTTTCTTTGATACCTGGAACAGGTGCTTCTTTCATCGAAGTAACATAGAGGCGATCAAGATTACGCCCGCCAAACATAACACTGGTTACGCAAACAACGGGCATATCAATACTTAACACTTTTTTACCCGCAGGGTCGAACCGGTGGATCTTGCTTTTATAGACGCCTGCGCTCCAGACATGCCCTTCCGCATCCACAGTAGCGCCGTCCGGCAAGCCGTCCTCCGGGCCAAATTCGCAGAACCTTCGCTTATTGCTGACATTTCCGCTTTCAAGATCGTAGTCATACGCCCAAATCGCGCGTGAACGACTATCGGCAAAATAGAAAATACGGCCATCCGGGCTCCAGCATGGGCCGTTGGAGACCACAATGTTATCATCAATCATCCGAACTGTTCGATCAGCGCCAACGCTGTAAAGTTCCGCATCGGCGCCCTCTTCTGTGATTTCGATGCTGCCGGAAACGAAGCGCCCACAAGCATCGACCTTGCCGTCATTCATTCGAACTGTTGATGCTTTGTGCTTCACGTTTTGAAGAAGGCTGATCGCTCCCGTTGAGAAATCAAACGTGTAGAAGCCATCGGCGAGCGAAAGGATCGCTCCGCCTTGTTGCCGCAACGCCAGCGAACCAATTTTCTGTGGCACGTCCCAGCTTTCCACGCCATTACCGTTTTCGTCGCTACGGAAGATTTTAGCGCCGTAAGAGTCGATCCAGTAGAGCTTCTGTTCGCGAACATCCCACAACGGCCCCTCGCCCAAAATGGTTTCGCAATCGACGATCGCCTTGATTTCCATCGTTGTAATTCCTTCCATGTCAAAGTCCGGGGCTCTTGCGTCGGTGCGCGCTGACCGCGACGATCAGGAGAATACCCTTTATGATCATTTGATAGTAAGTCGATATATTCAAAAAATTCAGCCCATTAGCGAGCAATGCCAGAAAGAGGACGCCACCGATAGGGCCAGAAATCCCTCCCAGTCCGCCTGATAATAATGTTCCACCGAGCGCTGTTGCAGCAACAGAATCAATAGCAAATTGCGAACCGACAAGCGGGTCGCCGCTGGCAAGGCGGCCGGCCACGTTAATTCCGCCGACGCAAGCCAACAACGAGGAGAAGACATAGGCGGTCGCTACAACCCTGTTGGAATTTACACCGCCGAGGCGGGCATTGTCGGGATTAGAGCCACTGGCAATCAGATGCAGACCGTACCGGCTACGCGCCAGCAACAATCCAGCAATGAATACGGTGAGAACCGCAAGGCAGACCGGGTACGGTGCGCCGTAGAGATTACCATTCGAATAGGCGGCCAACCAACCAGGAACCGCTCCGCCGGGGATGGGACGAAGCAGAAGCGCTATGCCCTGAAGCGCGGTCATCGTACTCAACGTCATTAGGATCGGATGAACACGCAACCACACCACACCATAAGCGTTGACTGCCCCGGCGACGAGCGCGGCAAGAATGGCAAGCGGCACCGCCCAAGGGCTATTCATGCTGACGATTGCAGTTGTCAAACTAACAACAGACCCGACGGAGAGATCCAGCCCTCCGGTCAGCACAACGATCGCCTGCCCTATGGTGACGAAAATGAGGCTAGCCTGCTGATTCAAAATGTTGGTGAGGTTCAGGGGCGACAATATTCCCGGAGACATAACTCCGAGAACAATGGCCAGGAGGAAGAGCAATGCCAAAACAGGCCAAGCGGACCGCCGCCGCAAAGCAATCGCCGAATGAGATGTCAGCGGGCTCATTGCGTTCGTCCTCCTACGGCTGCTTGCATAATCAATTCTTCTGTCACCGATTTTCCGTCGAACTCGGCAACCGTCGCGCCTTCGCGAACAACGATGATACGATCACAGAGGCCGATCAGCTCGGGAAGTTCCCGGGAAGTGACAAGTACGGGTACACCGCGGTCTGCAAGATTACGGAGCAGCGCATAAATTTCCGACTTTGCTCCGATATCGACGCCGCGTGTCGGCTCTTCGCATATCAGCAACTTCACGCCACGCAGAAGCCACCTTGCAAGTAGCGCTTTTTGCTGATTACCGCCCGAAAGCTCCCCGATAGGCTGCGACGGTGAACCAAGGCGAATATTAAGCTTGCCGATCTGTTTAAGGATTTCATCCTTGGGAGCTGGCGCCAGATGGAACAATCGGCGTCCTGGGAGCAGACTGGCGGCAATATTGCGATCAACGCCCAGCGTTGGATAGATGCCGTCTCCCTTCCGGTCTTCCGGGATTAGCCCAACCCCGGCGCGAATGCCTCCCCTCGGATCTGAGTGGCGGATAGCATCGCCAAATAGCCGGATTTCACCGGAAGTTGTTGGCCACCCCTCGAATAGAGCTCGCGTAATTTCGATCTGTCCTTGCCCTTCCAGCCCCGCCAGTCCAATAATTTCGTTCGCCCTCACCGAAAAGTCTACCGGGCCCTGGAGGCCCTCTGTAGCCACATCTATAAACTCCAATGCTGGCGCCACATTCGCAGACGATTCTTCAGAGCGTAATGGATAGAGCTGACCCAGATCTCGCCCAACCATCGTCGCAATCAATTGGTCAGGATTAGTATCAGCGATATGGAAATGCCCGGCGAATTGTCCGTCTTTCAGTACTGTAACCTCGTCGCAGAGGTCAAATAGCTCAGGCAATCGGTGCGAGATATAGAGAATACCCTTGCCCTTTGCCTTTAGAGTTCGCACCAACCCAAAGAATTGCTCAGCTTCGCGGTCTCCCAGAGCTGCCGTAGGCTCGTCGAAAACAAAGATGTCTGCATCTCGCATTACCCCCTTGGCGATTTCCACCATCTGTTGATCCGCAACGCGCAGCCGTGATGTTACGATCGCCGGATCGATCGACAACCCCAAACCTTCAAGCACGCGCCCACTTTCGTCTTCCATTTTGCGGCGATCAAGGCCGCCAAACCGTGTTCGATATTCGCGGCCGAGAAACAAATTCTCAGCCACGGACAGATTGGGCAGCAGGATAAACTCCTGGAAGATCGTTGACACTCCGGCCACGCGCGCCTGCTCAGCATGCGCCAAGGAAACGTCTTCTCCCTTTATCCGCAGAATACCTGATGACGGCTTAAAGACACCTGAGAATATCTTCATCAAAGTCGACTTTCCCGCACCGTTCTCGCCGAGCACCGCATGAACGGTGGATGGGCGCAGGCGGAGCGAGACGCCCTTGAGCGCCTCCACTCGTCCAAACGACTTCTTTATGTCTATTGCTTCCAGTAGCATTGCGTTTAATCCGCTACCCACATCATTTCGCATAAATGGTTTTCAGCGTCTCCTCTGGGAGGCTTGAACCGACCCAATATGCATCGGTCAGATCAGCGTTATAATATTTGGATATTTCATCCTTGGTGATCGGCGCCGGGCGCAACAAATAGTCCTTTGCAACTGGTTCGCCCTTCAGCACGCGAAGTGCCGCGATGACGGCCTGCTGGCCGAACCAAGTGGGATATTGTGGTGCAACACTGGTTAGGTCCATTTCCTGCCAAATGCGCAAGAAACCATTATTACCCTCGCCCGTCATCGGAACCAGCGGCAAACCGTTCTCATTGAGCACTTCCGCACAAGCTTGAGTCATGGCGCCGCCGGAAGACCAGATGCCATTCAGGTCAGGATGTGCAGTCAGAAGTGATTCACAAACTCTCTTGCCCTTGTCATAAGCCCAATCTCCAAAGGCCGTATCAATGATCTTGATATCTGGATAGTTCTTCAGAACTTCTTCGACCCCCTTCCATCGATCATTATCGATCGAATTTCCGGAAATGCCACGGATCCCGATAATGTTGCCTTTTCCACCCAATGTCTTGGCAAGAAACTCTGCACCAGCGCGACCGAAATCAACATCATCACCCAGAATCTTCACGGTGTAATCTTTTGAACCGGCATCGGACGAAAAAATCACCACGGGAATTCCTGAAGCATAGGCTTTATCGAGAACACCGTTTAAGGCCACTTCAGAACCCGGCGCGACGAGAAGCGCATCGACCCCGCGCGCTAGAAGATCCTCGATATCGGCAACCTGCTTGTTAGTATCACCCCCAGCATCAGTAACCACCATTTCCTTGATTTCGGAATGTTGCTTGGCTTCATACTTTGCTTCTTCAATCATCTGCACGCGCCAGGTATTGACGACGGAGATGTTGCTAAGGCCGATGACAAAACTCTCCTTCTTGGACGGTTGCAGAGTCTGCGTTTGCGCGCCTTCCGCCGCCTGAAGAGCGGGACTTAACTCAATGCCAGACTGCGCTCCGGCGATAGCAGTAGACGCCATGAGGCTGGCGGCCGAGAGAATTCCCAATATGTGACGATTCATTTTCTTCCTCCCACTGTGCGCATATTGCGCCCTTTACTCCGGTTGTCCGGATATTTCAGCCTTTGCGGCGCACGGCGATAGCCGCAGCACTTGCGATGATTACACCTTGAATAATGAGTTGGACCGGCTGCGGCATGCCAATACCGGTGAGCAAGTTGGCGAGAAATGTCAGCGTCAAAGCGCCAACAAGAATGCCGATCACGCCACCTTGGCCACCGCCGAAACTCGTACCGCCAAGTACGACCGCCGCAACGGAAGCCAGAACAATGTCTGAGCCAAGATTGAGCGTACCCGTGCCGATATATCCCGTCAGTATGATAGCCGAGATTCCCGCCAGGAGCCCACTCAATACATGAGCAAGATAAAGTCCCGGCGCCACTGACAACCCGCCAAGCCTGGCAGCGGAATGACTACTACCGATGGCGCGAAGTGTATGCCCAAATACGGAACGCCGCAGTATGATGGCGACTATAACAGCCACCACAATCAGTAGGAGCCCCGCCAAGGGAAAAATGCCAATGCGCCCCGTAGCCACATATCGAATGATCGGGTTTACCTGACCGCCAGGTGCGCCACCACTAACGATATAACTTGTCCCGATGAGAATTATCGACATTCCAAGAGTCACTACAACGGCGGAAGCCCGCATGCCGACAATCAGAATTCCATTCGCCAAGCCGACAATGGCGCCAATTGCCAGCGGCAACGCCAGCGACCATGCTGGCGCGCCCTTCGATATCATCGGCAATGCGATCACGACATTGGAGAGCGCCATAACACCCCCAACTGAAAGATCGATCGATCGACCGATCATGGGCAAGCTCTGACCGATTGCCGCTAGAGCCAGCGGAGCAGCTTGTCGTAAGACGATCAACATAAAGGGGATCGACAGCAAACGCGGCTGCAGCACCGCCGCGCAAGCCAACAACAACACAAGCGCGGGATAAGCGGGCGTCGAGACGATCGCCAATAGCGCTCGCCGCATCACTTCACAGACGCGGCTTTCACGGATGATTGCGATCCCGTTTGTCATTTGCCTCCCCTAAGCACTCGCTCCAACTTGCAGCATTGCCATAGACCGACGCGTCTTTCAAGGCATGATGCATGATATATGTTCATCTCAATCAGGCGATCGAGTAGCCACCATCGACGGGTAGAACGACGCCGTGCACGTAAGATGCGTCCGATGACACGAGGAAACGGATCACTTTACCGATTTCATCAGGTTCGGCCCAACGTTCCAGCGGAATACGCGCGGCGATACGCGGGCCGCGTTCCGGGTCGTTTTTGGCCTTCGACGACATACGCGTATTGACCCACCCCGGCGCCACGGCATTCACTCGAATGCCTTTCTTGCCCCAAGCGACAGCCATGGAGCGCGTCAGCGAAACAATCGCACCTTTCGACGCGGAATAAGCGGGAGAGCCCGCCGAACCAAAGAAACTCCACATAGAGGCGATGTTCACAATGGAACCGCCTGCAGCCTCCAATCCAGAAAGCGCCGCTTTGGCCGCTGCAAGACTGGCTGTCAGGTTGATATCCATGACGAAGCGAAAATCGTCGATCTCCCATTCCTTGTCGTGGCGGAGTACACCGGCGCAATTGACAAGGGCATCGATACGATCCGTGCGTTGCATCAAGCTGTCGAGTTCTTCAATGCTTGTAACGTCAGTTTTTACAAACTCCACGCCTTCCGGCAGCACATCTTCTCGGTCCATCCCACCAGCGATGACACGATAGCCATGCGCCACCAGTTGCGTTGCCGTAGCAAGGCCGATACCCGTGCCACCGCCCGTAATAATAGCCGTTTTCATGTCGTTTCCTTTCCGCACATTCGCGCTCAATCTCAAGAATTCAAAAACTCTTCAGCAACTGAACGAATGCCGGCACCATCTAATTTGTAGTGCGCATAAAGATGAGTCGGTGGCGCAATGAGACTGTACTCGTCGTAGATCCCATGCCGCTTGAGTTTGACGCCAGCGCCTTCGTCAGCCAAAACCTCGGCTACAGCCGCGCCAAGCCCGCCCAGAACATTGTGCTCTTCAACCGTCATAATTTTCTTCGTGCGCGAAGCAGCAGAAAGTATAGCTTCGCGATCAAGAGGCTTGATTGAAGCCATATCGATCACCCCAACAGAGCGACCGTTGGCATTCATCGCACGGGCCGCTTCAAGCGCACCGTGAACGGCCATACCGCAGGCAATAATCGTTAGCTCTTCACCTTGGATGTGTTCATGCGCCTTACCGAAAACGAAGGTCGTATCCTTGTCGTAAACAACTGGATCTCGACCCCGACCGATACGACAATAGATCGGTCGATCATGATTGGCCGACGCGCGAATGGCTGCCTCGAGCTGAGCGCCGTCCGCAGGTGAGACGACGGAAAGATCGGCAATCGAACGTGTCGTCGCTATATCTTCTGTCGCGTGATGCGACGTCCCGTAGAAGCCCAGCGATATGCCCGTGTGATGGCCAATCATTCGCACCGGCTGCGCAGAATAAGCAACGTCCATGCGGATCTGCTCGCAGGCGAGCAATGCGATGAAGGAGGCGAAAGTCGCAACGAACGGCGTAACACCGCAGGTCGCAATGCCAGCTGCCGCACTCACCATATTCTGTTCAGAAATGCCGAAGGAAATGTATCGATCCGGGTAGGCCGATGCAAAACGATTGAGGCCGTTGGAATATTGCAGATCAGCAGAACCGGCAACAACATTGTGTCCTGCCTTCACGAGATCAATAAGACCGTTCGAAAGATGATCAAGACCCGGATTTGCTGCATTCAAACCGCGATATTGCCAGGAATTGGGGGAAAGGGGGTGGCTCATAGTCAGATCTCCCGCGACTTGATTTCAGCAATGGCGGCTTCGGCGTCCGACGGATCGAGATAACCGAGATGCCAGCCCGGCTCTGTTTCCATATAGGAGACGCCCTTGCCCTTCATGGTCTTGGCTATGATGCAGCAAGGAACCTGACGTTGATCGTCGGCACGCACGCGCCGTAGTAGCTCGGTCGTTGCCGCCACGTCATGCCCGTCAACGACATGCACCTCCCAACCGAAAGCGCGCCATTTCTCGTCCAGCGGTTCGATGTTCATGACGTCATCGACCTTGCCGTCGAGCTGATAGCCGTTCCGGTCGATGATGGCGATCAGATTACGAGCCTTGTGCTGGGCTGCACTCATAGCAGCCTCCCAAACCTGGCCTTCCTGCATTTCTCCATCGCCCATCATGCAGAAGACTTTATAGTCTTCGCCGGTCCAGCGTTGCGCCAAGACCATACCAAGGCCATTGGAAAGCGCATGGCCGATTGAACCGGATGAAAAGTCCACGCCAGGAACTTTACGCATATCAGGATGATCACCGAGCGGGCTCCCTAGACGGGTATAGTTGTCGAGCCAGTCCTTAGGGAAAAAGTCGAGATCCGCATAGATCGGAAACAGACCAACCGCAGCGTGGCCCTTACCAATCGTAAAGCGGTCACGTGACGCCCAATCCGGTTCTCCACGTCGAATACGCATCACATCGTAATAAAGCGCGGCGAATATCTCCGCAGCGGAAAATACCGACGTGTAGTGTCCCGTTTTTGCGATATCAATCAATCGAATTGTTTCCAGACGGATAAATTGTGCACGCTCCTTGAGCATTGCAACTGTCTCATCCGACGGTTCGAAGCTGTTGGACTTGTGCGCTGTCGATGCGCCAGCCATTGAAGCCATTATTATAGTACTCCTGGTTTTGATTGCTAAGAGCACCGACCGGCGATCTCGACTTCACGCATAGCGTCAATGAGATCCGCTTCGGTTAAAGTGCGAATGAAGTTCGTGGCGTGCGGTGCAGCAAGCGTTGGCCCGGCGATGGCTTGCAAATCAGAGTCCCGGACGTCGGCGACGCCCAAAGCTGATAGTGACTTTGCCAATCCGACATCTTTATAGAAAGCGCGCAGATCGGTCAGAAAATCATCAGAACGCCCCTCAAGTGTGAGTTGGACAAGCAGTCCATAGGCGACCTGTTGTCCATGCATTGCTTTCGCCGCTTCTTGAACACGCGATAAGCCGCGCGTCATCGCATGAGCGATTGAAAGACCTCCGCTCTCAAACCCGAGCCCTCCCATAACGAACAGTGCTTCCACCAACTTTTCGAACGCCGAACCAGGCTGCGGGGTTCCCGCTATCGCCAGTCCGTCCACTGCGTATTCGCGCACCGTTTCATAGGCCGCTTCCGCCAGTCTCAATGCGGAAAGCGAAGGACGCTCACCGAACATCGTCTTGCCTTGAACCTCGTAACATTGCTTCGCTTCAAAGGCTTTTGTGATCGCATCACCAATCCCGGCAACGAGAAGAGTGCGCGGCGCGCTCGCAATAATCTCGGTGTCTGCAATCACCGCGCGCGGGTTCGCAGCAAGATGTGCGACTTCAACAAGCACCTGGTTCTCGTCATAAATAACGTAGTTTTTTGATGTCGGCGCATCATTAGCTGCAGCCGTTGGCGCAGTGACAATCGCACAGCTCAGCCGATCACTGAGCGCTTTGCCTGTATCAATGGCTTTGCCTCCACCTACTGCGACGACCGCATCCACTCGTCCGCCAAATTGACCTTTGTTAACCGCCGAGACCAACTCTGCGATTGCGGCATATGTAACATCGCCTGAAAATGGCAGAACTTGTACCTGAAGCTCAGCTTGCTCAAGACTCTTGAGCAAGCGATTTTCTAACATTGGCAACACAAACGCATCTGCTAGCACGATAATGCGTTCACCTATTTCGCGAACGATACTACCGATACGGTCAAGACAACCGGGCCCTTGATAATATCTCGATGGAGAACCGAAGACGATCATAATTCCTATTTACCTTTGGATACTCACTGCATCAGTAGGTTGGAACAATCCGCTCAACCTGGAGCCGACGAAAGAGATCAATAAAAGTCTCATCGGATGACTGATATTCCAGAAAACCTGCCTTGCGGCTGCGGGTCATGTCGGAAATACATTCAACCTTTCGCCCGAAATCGGCATCGCTGTGCCACCAGGTCGCCAGTCGATTGATATCTGGCTCAACAAGGCCGTTGCGTAGGGCGACATCGCGCCAGATTGGTCCTGCATCAGCCATCAATTCTTGCAAGGATTGCTGAACGCCCTCGTAGGGCGCAACCTGAAGACCAAAATAATCGGCAACTACGCGCCACATCCGACGCCAGCGAAACACATCACCATTGCCCGTATTAAAGGCCATGTTTTGCGCCGCAGGCGTAACCGCCGCCCACGCAAGTTGCTTGGCGATCAGACGCGCGTCACTGACTTCGGTCAGCATGTTCCATTGCTCTTCGGCGCCAGTGAAAGCGAATGGCCTTCCTGTTTCCCTGCAGATCGTGGCGTAACAGGCAAGTGTCACACCCGTATTCATGAGCGCACCGACTGCAAACCCGACAATCGCATTGGGGCGGTGCACGCTCCACGTAAAGCCATCGCGCTCGGCAGCCGAAAACAATCGATCTTCCTGAGAGTAGTAGAAATTTTCGAGCGGCAAACGTGGGGCATCTTCCCGAAAAGGCGTCTCCGGGAGATAACGCCCAAAATCCTTGAATGGCCCAAGATAATGCTTAACACCAGTCACAAGCACGACATGCTGGAGCCGTCCAGCGCCGGCGCGAATAGCATCCAGAACCGCATCTAGATGACGCGCGTTTACGTCTGAAGCTTCTTGTTCCGTGGCGGCTGGCGTCCATGTTGCTTGAAACAAGTGAGTAATCGGGACTTTAGCAAGGGTGGCGCGGACTTCTTCCGAATGATTGAGATCTGCTTTCAGTGAGATCACGCCTGCCGGCGCAGATTCCGGTCGTCGCGCCAGCCCATAAACCACCCAGCCATCGCTTAGCAATTCCTCGGCCAAGTTTCGACCAATGATGCCGGTGACGCCAACAATCAGTGCGTTCCTGCCACTCATTTCACTCTCCCTTAGCTCTCCACCACGAAAGGCTGTATCAGGTTGAGAACGTCGAGTCAAATATCATGCATCATCCATGATATTATCAATGGACATCTGCGTAGCAGATCTGCAACCGCTGGGGAATTTGAAGGTTGATCAGTCCTGACGGATCAAGTGAACGGACCGAGTATCCTTTTGGCCTTTAAATGCCGATCTTGAGTTTGGTCCCGTGCTCCCGAGCCCGTCGAATGCGCGATAGTGGTGCAACCGCTAAGAGCGGTGACCGGATGTGAGGTTGTATAGGCCCGAGAAGCGGGCCGGTAATTGCTATGAGCTCAGACCTTGGATCCGCCTATGAAGGAGAAAACCGACGCCAATCCAATGAAGAATTGACAAAAATCCTGATGTAAAGGGATATGAACCTCCAGCATGCCATTAGTTTCTGTAAGCTTCAGAATTGATTAATCAATTCGCATTAGCAGCCCACGCCCGGCAAGAAGCCGGTCAATTTAGCAATTTGGGCTGCAATGAAAAAACAGACTTCTTCACCTCTTCAATTTCGCAATATGATCTCTGAATTCTGCGAGAAACGCGTCAGACCGCATGTGTCCGAAGAAATACTCGATAAAATCAAGTCATACCTCGATGATCTGATCGTCCAGCACAAAAAGCCTCCGATGCGCCGAAGCCAGATAGACTGGTTATCATTCGTCTCGGAAAGACAGATCAGGCCAGTTTGCCACAATCAGTTCTTCGCGGATTTTGCCACCGACCAGACCGCGTAAGTCCTTGGGCGTTGCTGCGGGGTTGAACACGTGCAGTTATATTGATGTTGACCCCACTAAACCTTTAGCCCCGCCCATCTGACCATAACACTCCCGGCCAGCATGCTCATGCCAATCGCGAGGAGTAAAGGACCAGCGAATTCCTCTGCAACAATGCCCGATGTCGAGGAAACCGACAGCAGCATCAGGCTGAATTCTCCTCCGTGGGCCAGGATGATCCCAGTCCGCCATGAGGTCTGAAGCGACTCGCCGAATATTCGGGCCACGACCAAAACGATCAGCGTCTTGCCCGCGAAAATGATCGCGAGCCAGCTCAGCACGACTGGCCACGCATACGGGATGATCCAGAGTGGCAATTGCGTTCCGATGCCGACAAAGAAAATCCCCACAAACAAATCGCGGAAAGGCCGGATCTCGTTCTCGACAGCATGGCGCGCGTCACCCTCGCCGATGATCATCCCGGCCGCGAATGCAGCGAGCGCTGGAGAAAGACCGGAGGTGGCCGCGACAATCGCAGCCCCTAGTACAATGGTGAGCGCGAGAAGCTGGGCAAGTTCCGGATCGCCACGCGACGCTACCCAACGGGCCAGCAACTGCAACGGGCCACGGGCAATGAACAGGGCTGCAACCAATGCCGTTGCACTGGCGACGACCGTTATCACGCCTAACCCTTCGGCGGCTCCACTCATCGAATCGTGCAGAAGCAGGAATGCGACAGCTGCCAAGTCTTGAAACAGAAGCACCGCAATGGCCAGGCGTCCATGGGCCGATCCCAGAGCGTTCGCGCTTGCGAGCACCTTGAGGCACATGGCCGTGGATGACATTGCAACGGCCCCGCCGATGAGGATTGCGGGGACGGCCGCGAGATCGAAGATCAGACTCGCTATCAACGAAACCGTTATTGTCGTGACTGCAACCTGCACGGCTCCAAGACCGAAGACATGCTTCCTGAGCTTTACGAGCTTCTCGAACGAGAATTCCAGGCCAAGCGCGAACAGCAGCAGCACCACTCCGATCTCGCCAATGCTGCTAAGGGCAGCGTTTTCGGCAATCAGGCCGAAGCCGACGGGTCCAATGACTATACCGGCAAGAATGTAACCGACAATGCTGGGCACGCCGATCCGTGAACATATCGTCACGAGCACGAACGCGGCAACAACCAACAAGGCCGCACTCTCGACAAATCCGGTCACGCCATGCATGTTCTTCTCCTGATGGCATGGCGCAGGGAAGGCCAACACCTGTAACCTCTAGACGTGCGAGCGCGCCCACTGCGCTATCTGCGCGGCAGGCATTGCAGCGCTCGTCCTCGCGATTTCCTTGCCGCTCCTGAACAGGATCATGGTGGGAATGCCATGGATCCCGTAGCGGCCGGCAATCTGCTGTTCGGCCTCGGTGTCGAGCTTGCTCAGGCGGACATGGGGTTCGAGCGAGCGCGCCGCCGCCTCGAATTGGGCGCCATCATCTTGCATGGCCCGCACCACTCGGCCCAGAAATCGACCAGCATTGGCAGTTCGGCATTCGCATGGCGGTCAAAATTAGCCGCGGTGAACGTGACGGGCATGCCTTGAAAGAGAGGCGCGCTGCAGCGTCCGCAATTGGGGTTGTTGCTCAGGCGCTCTTGCGGCACCCTGTTGGTGGAATTGCACTGCAGGCAAGCGACCGTGGGCATCCTGTATCCTTTCGTTGACGAGCCGGGCTCTGCGGCCGAATGATGCAAGCGTTCAGCGCGTGGATATGGCGCGGCGGGCCTCTCGCTGCCGCGGCTCGGGCAGGTATTCCACGCTACCGCCCTGGCGCCGAACCGGCTGCGGATAGAGCGTCATCAGCTCCAGTATTTCCTTGGGCATGTCCTTTCCAACGGGCAGGCCCATGTCGCGGGCCTCATCGGCAGAGATGGGATAGTCGTGGGTCCAGGTGCCTGTCGCAAGCTTTGCCGCCAGCGCCGCCGCGCGGTTCTCGTCCATTTTGTCGGACAGCAGACGTTTCGCGAATGCCTCGATCTGCGCAATGGCCTTGCGACCGACATCGGCCATGATCAGGGTCTGGTCGTCGATCTCGGCGATGGGCTTTTCGGCGACGACCTTGAGGAGCGAGGCAGCAGGCAACTGGCCAAGTTGCGGATCGACGGGTCCCAGCACGGAATGCTCGCACATCACGATCTCGTCGGCGGCAAGCGCAATCAACGTACCGCCCGACATCGCGTAATGCGGCACGAACACGGTGACCTTGCCCTTGTGGCCCTGAATGGCCCGAGCGATCTGGGTTGCTGCCAGCACAAGGCCGCCCGGTGTATGCAGCACGATGTCGAGTGGCACTTCATCGTCGGTCATCTGGATCGCGCGCAGGACTTCCTCCGAATCATTGACGTCGATGTAGCGCATCAAGGGGAATCCCAGCAGGTTCATCGTCTCCTGCCGATGGATCAGCAGGATGACGCGACTGGCACGCGTCTTCTCGATACTGGCGATCTTGCGTACGCGCATCGCCTCAAGATATCTGCGCTGCAGAACCGGCTGCAGCGCCGAAATGATTAAGAACAGCCAGAACAGCTGCATTATGTCCATGGACCTTGTCCTCCTTCCCGTCGGCCATCCGGCAAAAAGCCATAGATGCCCTCGTCGCGATAATAGTGGCGATAGACGTCGGCGCGCCTTCGCAGGAGTGGCGTTACAAGCCAACCGGCGAGAAACCCGCCGATATGCGCCCACCAGGCAACCCCGCCCGTGGCCGGATCGCTGCCGAGCGACAGGAAACCGGGAACGACCTGCATGAAGAACCAGATCACCGCGAAAATGACCGCGCGCACTTCGAAGAAGAGGGGAATGAACAGAATCGGCACGATCACCACCAGCCGAGCCGCCGGAAACATGCGTGCGTAGCAACCGATCACGCCCGCGATCGCCCCCGATGCGCCAAGCGCGGGAACGACTGAGTCGGGGTTCGCCAGCGCGTGAGCCAGTCCGGCCGCCACACCACAGAACAGATAGAAAAGTGTGAATCTACCCGGTCCGAGCCGATCTTCGACGGCGGGGCCGAAGATCCAGAGCGTCCACATGTTCAAGATGAGGTGCAGCCAGCCCCCGTGCAGGAAGATGTTGGTCAGGAACGGGGTCCAGTCGGACGGGGCGACGAGGCTCAGTTGCCCGAAGAAGCGCGAGGGCATCAGCGCGAACTCGAACAGGAACCGGTCCAGCACGCGCGGAGGCAGGCTGATCTGATAGAGGAACGCGAGGACGTTCATGCCGATGACCGCCCATACGATGACGGGCGGGTAGCGGCGCGCGACGCTGTCAAGGTAGGGAAACAAGCGGCAGATCCTCGCTCGCGCTGGCCATTGCGTTCATTATTTTTTCCCGGCGATCGTCACGCCCGTCCAGGCTGGGGGATCGGAGGCCGGGAAGGATTCAAGACTGGCTTCGATAACTGGATCGAATTCCGCCTGTTCTTGCGACAACAGGTCCACCGAGCCTTCCTGATCGACTGCGCGCCAGAGTCGGTGGTCCGTGCGACCCCGATCCTGGCGGGACGGTATGCGAAAGGCGTTCGGGGCGTCGGCTCCCTTGTAGAGGCGATGCCGCTCCTCTCCCCGCCAGCGGTCAGGCGCATGCCGGTGAGCCACGTCCTCACGCACGAAATAGCGCCAGTCCTGCCGCTCCGCGAATTCCACGGCGCTTTCGCGGTCGGGAAACTTCAGCCGGATCGAACGATAGGGATCGTTGCTGGAGGTATATCCCATCAGCGGCTCGACCTGCAGGGGCCGAGACGGCTCGAATTCCAGTATCCAGTAGTTGGGCCGCGGCGCCGACGTCATCGCGGAACGAGCCGGCCGGTAAATGATCGCGGTCGGAACGTCCCAAGACCTCATGTTGGTCCCGGGTATCGTCGGCGGAAAGGGTGGACGATTGTGTCCGCGCATCATGGTGCTTCCCCTCGGTTGTCCCCCAGAAAAGCGCGTTCCAGCCGAGCGCGATCCCGCAGGGGCTGTGGAATTCGCAATCTTCTCTGATGAGCACTCTCAAAAAGCGCATGAGCGGTATCGGAAGACTGACCTGAGTCACGCAGTTTATCGCGAAGATAATCGCGCGCCGACTGGACGATCCGGGTCACTTCGTCTTCGGGAATGCCGAGAACGAAGGAGGCTGCTTCAAGCGGGGTGTCGTTCAGATCGACAAGAAACAGGACCCTGCGCCAAAGCGCCGGCAGACCGGCGATCGCCCGGTGAAAGGCCAGCGCGTCCTGCCGTTTCGCGACAGCCGTTTCAGGGTCGTCCCCACCGTCGTCGGCGACGAGTTCCTCGAGCAGCAACACGTCGTCGGGCTGGTAGAACTCGAACATCTCCTCATCAGACTCGGTAGGCTCCCCGGCAGGCGCCTCGGGCGCTACGCGGCGCGCGGCGCGCGCCTCGGCCTCGACGGTCTCGAAGGCCCGTTGCGTCAGCCAGTCCCGGACGGAGAATTCGGTCGGCCGCCGCTCGAAGCGGTTGAGACCGTTGAGGATCGTCGCATCGACGATATCGCCAACGCTCAGGTAGCCAGCCGGCACAGACCCGCTACACTCGAGATAGGTCAACTCGCGCCTGACGGTGTCGTAGACCGTATCGAGATGATCCTCGATCAGGTCGAAGAAGAGTTGGCGCCGGTCGGCTTCCGCCGCATCCCGCGCCGACGGCAGCGGGGCGCCGATCCGGCGCCGGCGGGCTGGACGCTTGTATTCAGACTCGTGCTTGAGGCGCGCCACATGCCGGTCAACCCGCTGGCGCAGGTCGGCAAAAGCCTTGCGCAGGACAGGCTCGATCTCGAACCCCTCTTCCTGCGCCGCGATCACGCCCGAGGGCAGTTGCAGGCGCAGGCTGACCTGGATGCGCGTTTTGCCCCTCGTCTGGGAGGCGACGACTTCGAGCCGGACGAGATCCTCGCTGAAGCGTACAAGATGAGGTTCAAGTTGCCGCACCTCTTCCTCGATGACCTCAGGCGCGCGCTGTTGCCCGTGCCGGTCAAGATTGCGAAATGCTCTGATGACTTTCATGCCGTGGATCCTTCCTGTAACCCTCCGACGAAATGGCCCGGCGCGACCGTCGTCGCGCCGGCCAGTCCTTCACGACGTCACCCGGTAGATTTATCGTCCTTAGACTGCTCCTTATCCTTGGCGTCGACCGGGACATCGGGCGTCGGAGCGTCCGCCTTGTTTTCGGCAACTTCGCTGGACTCGTCGATCCCGGCCTCGGCCTGATCGTCCGGGCTGTCGTCACCGGTTTGCTTTGCGATCTTTTCGAACACGACCTTCTGTTCGTCCGCTGACCAAGCGACGCGGACCTTGTCCCCATCCTCGATCCGCCCCGAGAGCATTTCGCGAGCCAACTCGGTCTCCAACTCCGACCGGATCAGCCGGCGCAGCTCGCGGGCGCCGAATTCGGGACGGAAGCCGACCGAGCCGAAGTGATCCACGACGCTCACATCGAATTCGAGTTCGACACCCTGGGTAAGGGCGGTCCGCTTCACCCGGTTGAGCTGCAACTCGACGATCTGGCGGATCTCCGACTGGTTCAGCGAATGAAAGACGATGATCTCGTCGATCCGATTGATGAACTCTGGCCGGAAATGACCGCGCAACACCTCCATCAGTTCGGATTTCTGCTTGGCCTCGTCGAACTCCCTGCTGCCGCGTTTCGTGAGGTTGCGCTGGATGATGTCCGAACCGAGGTTCGAGGTTGCGATGATGATGGTGTTGGTGAAGTCCACCACGCGGCCCTTGCCGTCGGTCAGGCGGCCGTCGTCGAATACCTGCAACAGGATGTTGTAGACATCCGGGTGTGCCTTCTCAATCTCGTCGAGCAGCACCACCGAATAGGGCCGGCGGCGGACCTTTTCGGTCAGCTGCCCCCCCTCGTCATAGCCGACGTAGCCCGGAGGCGCGCCGACGAGCCGTGCCACCGCGTGACGCTCTCCATATTCCGACATGTCGATACGGATCATCGCGTCCTGATCGCCGAAGATCACCTCGGCGAGCGTCTTGGCCAGTTCCGTCTTGCCAACCCCGGTCGGTCCGAGGAACAGGAAGGTCGCGGTCGGACCGAAACCTTCGCGCAGACCCGCACGCGCAAGGCGCACCGCATCGGCCACGGCGCGGATCGCTTCTTCCTGGCCGATGACGCGCTCGTGCAGCTTCTCCTCGAGCTTGAGGAGCTTGTCCTTCTCCTCGGCGGTCAGCTCCGTGACCGGAACACCGGTGATCTTGGAGACGATCTGCGCGACATGATCGGCGCGCACCTCGGCGGTCGCCGAAGCCTGGTCGCGCTTCCAGATCTCCAGAAGCTCGTCAAGCTCCTTCTGCTTCTGCTCGAGTTCCTTCTTCAGTTCCGCTGCCCGGTCGAATTGCTTGCGGGCTGCGGCATAGTCCTGCTCGCGCTTGATCTGCGCGGCTTCGGCCTCCAGCTCCTGGACGTCCACAGGGCGCGCCGTGGCGCTGATCTTCACCCGAGCGGCTGCCTGATCGATCAGGTCGATCGCCTTGTCGGGCATGAAGCGGCCAGTGATGTAGCGATCAGAAAGCTCGGCCGCCGCGACGATGGCCTCGTCGGTGATCGTCACCTTGTGGTGCGCCTCCAGCGTGTCGCGCAGGCCGCGCAGGATCATGATGACCTGAGCTACCGTGGGTTCCTCGACATAAACCGGCTGGAACCGTCGCTCGAGCGCCGCGTCCTTCTCGATGTATTTCTGGTACTCGTTGAGCGTCGTCGCACCGATCAGGTTCAGCTCGCCCCGCGCCAGCGCCGGCTTGAAGGTGTTGGCGATGTCGAGACCACCTTCGCCACCGCCCTGGCCGGCGCCGACGATGGTGTGGATCTCGTCGATGAACAGGATCAGGCTGTCCTTCTCCTCGGTGATCTCCTTGAGGATCTTCTGGACTCGCTCCTCGAACTCGCCGCGATACTTCGACCCGGCCACCATCGAGTTGATGTTGAGCTCGACCAGCCGCTTGTCGCGCAGCGCCTCGGGCACTTCGCCCGCGACGATCCGTTGTGCAAGTCCCTCGACGATGGCGGTCTTGCCCACGCCGGGCTCGCCGATCAGCACCGGGTTGTTCTTTTTCCGGCGGGCGAGCACTTCGATCGTCGTCTCGATCTCGCGGGCGCGGCCGATGACGGGGTCGAGCTTGCCCTCGCGGGCGAGCTTCGTCAGGTCACGGCTGAACTGGTCGAGATCGGGCGTGCTGGAAGGCGCCTCCACGCGGCCCTCCTCGGCACCCTTGCCCACGACCTTGGTCACCTGCTGGCGCAGCGCCTGCGGCGTCAATCCGTATTTGCGCAGGATCGACGCGGCCAGGCCTTCACCTTCCTCGGCAAGGCCGATCAGCAGGTGCTCGGGACCGACATAGGAATGGCCGAGTTCGTTCGAGGCGATGAAGGCCCGGTTCAGCGCGTCCTTCAGGCGAGGACTGACGCCGATTTCGCCCTCCGTCCTGGCCTCTCCACGCTTCGCTTCCTTCTCAACCTGGCGCCGCAGGTCGTCCACATCGACCTTGAACTGTTCCAGGATCGTTTTGACGACGTCGGACGAGGTCAGTGCCAGAAGCAGATGTTCGGTATCGACCTCGCTGCGCCCGAATTCTCCAGCCTTCTGTGCGGCATCCTGCAATAGTTTGTTGCCCTGTTCGCTCAGCCGATCGGCGATGGTGCGTCCGCCGCCGCGCCGCGATCCGCGGCGCGGCGCTTCCTCCCCGAAGGTGGCATCCACGACGTCGTCCTCACCCGCGCCCGTGGCGCCCAGTGCGCCACCCCGCAGCGGGCTGTCGCTGAACAGGCTGCCGAACCCGCTATCGCCGAAGAATTCGTCAAAAAGGGAATGTCGTCCGAACAGGGACTCCAGCGGGGATGCGCTGCGGCCCGACCGGCGCACCATTTCGCGGTAGTGCTGATCGCACAGCTCCATGTTCTGAACTTTGCCGTTCACCGAGGCGCGCACGCGCGCCGTCGCCGGGCGACCGCAAATATCGCAAGCTCCGTTTGCCATTTTTCCTCTCCGTTTCTTTATCCAGTCAGGGTTGTCCGCCGATCATCTGCGTCAGTGACGGTGTCACGCAGCGACCGCTTCCGTTCTTTTCACCTTGGACCCAATTGCCACCAGATCGGGCTCGTCCAGTGTCTCCCGTTGCAGGAGATCCTGCGCCGATTGCTCAAGGAGATCCCGGTTGGCTTCGAGAAGCGCAACGGTGCGCTTGAAGACGCCATCCACCACCTCGCGCACCTTCTCGTCCATGCGCTCGGCCGTCGCCTCGCTGTAGCGGCGGTTGAGCCAGGACGCCTGATCGCCGGTCCCGAGGAAGCCCGGGCGTTCGCTGTCGTAGCTGACATTGCCGAGATCGGGATCCATGCCATAGCGCGCGATCATGGCGCGGGCGATATCGGTGGCCTTGACCAGATCGTCCGCCGCCCCGGTCGAGAGGTGGTCGTAGACGATCTTCTCGGCCGCGCGCCCGCCCAGCAGCACGGCGATCTTGTTCTCCAGCTCGTCGCGGGTCATCAGGAAGCGGTCCTCGGTCGGCCGCTGGATGGTGTAGCCGAGCGCGCCGATGCCGCGCGGTATGATCGAGACCTTGTGCACCGGATCCACCCCCGGCAGAGCCATCGCGACCAGCGCGTGCCCCATCTCGTGGTGCGCCACGATCTCGCGTTCGCGCGGATTGAGCACGCGGTTCTTCTTTTCCAACCCTGCGATGATGCGCTCGACGGCATTGTTGAAGTCGTCCATCGTCACCGCATCAGCCTTGCGGCGCGTGGCGAGCAATGCTGCCTCGTTGACGAGATTGGCGAGGTCCGCCCCGGAAAAGCCGGGAGTAAGCGCTGCGACCTTCTCGGCATCGACGTCCGGGGCGAGCTTCACCTTTTTCATGTGAACGCCGAGAATCTGCACACGTCCCTTCTTATCCGGCCGATCCACCAGCACCTGCCGGTCGAAGCGTCCCGCACGCAGCAGCGCGGGGTCGAGGATCTCTGGTCGGTTGGTGGCGGCCAGGAGCACGATGCCCACCGAAGGGTCGAAGCCGTCGAGCTCGGTCAGAAGCTGGTTCAGCGTCTGCTCACGCTCATCGTGGCCGCCAGCGATCTGGCCGGAGGAGCGCGCCCGCCCGAGAGCGTCGAGTTCGTCGATGAAGATGATCGCCGGCGCGGATTTCCGAGCCTGCTCGAAGAGGTCGCGCACCCGCGCGGCACCGACGCCCACGAACATCTCGACGAACTCGGAGCCCGAGATCGAAAAGAAGGTCACGCCGGCCTCGCCTGCCACTGCGCGCGCTAGAAGCGTCTTGCCGGTGCCCGGCGGCCCGACAAGCAATATGCCTTTGGGGATATGTGCGCCCAGCTTTCCGTATTCGGCGGGGTTCCTGAGGAACTCTACGACCTCCTCGAGCTCGGCCTTGGCCTCGTCCACACCGGCCACGTCGGCGAAGCTGACGCCGGTTTCTTTTTCCATGTAAACCTTGGCCTTGCTGCGGCCGACCTGCATGAACCCGCCGAAACCCTGTTTGTCGGCGAACTTACGGAACAGCAGCATCCAGATTCCGAAGAAGACAAGCGCTGGCGCCACCCAGGAAATCAGCGTGCCGAGAAAGGTGTTCTGAGGAACGCCCGTGATCTCGACGCCGGAGCGGTCGATCCGCTGCAGGATCGCGGGATCCACGACCGTGGTGACGAACTGGCTCTTGCCGTCGACGGGGTCGGTGAAGGTGCCGGTGATGGTGTCCGCGCCGACCGCGACGGACGCGACCCTGCCATCCTCGAGATAGCTCTCGAACTGGCTGTAGCTGATCGGTGCGACGGATTGCCAGCCGGCGATCAGGTTCTGGATGAAAAGCACGGCTATGAAAGCCACCACCCAGTACCAGATGTTATATTCGGTCTTCCTTTCCATGCCGCTTGTCCCTTTCACTGGCGCCCGAGCCGCGCCCTGATCCGCTCGAGCAGCGCCAGCAGGATGCGCCTTTCGTCTGCCGACAGATCCTGCAGGATTTCATGTTCGAGCGCCGATTGCCGCGGCGCGAGTTCCTCCAGCATCGCCCGGGCCTTCGACGTTGCGGTGACGATCTGCGACCGCCTGTCGTCGAGCGAGGGCGACCGCTCGACCCAGCCGCCCCGGACCATGCGATCGACGAGCTGGCCCGCAGTGGCCGGGCCGACCTCAAGTCGGTCGGCCAGATCGCCGATGGTCAGCCCGGGCGCATCCTCGACATGCGCCGCCGCCATCCAGGACAGGCGGGTCAGGCCGCTGTCGCGGATGTCTTGGTCGATCCGCTGCTGGATGAGCTGCGCGACCCGGTGGATCGTCGTCCCGATCAGCGCGATGTCCGAAGAGATCATAGGTATCCTTCCTCCGGTTGCATGAGACACAGGATAGACCGCACTCCATCCAAAGCGCAATGCACGCATCATATATGCTTGCATAATAAATGGAACCGCCTATCTTGATGGGCGGTCTCCGAACCCACATCCGGCCGGCACCGTTGCCCGGTCCCTCCATGCCGACGGTTCGGGGGCATCGATCAGCAACAGGAGGCCAGTAATGCTCTACCCGAGATATCTGCGCCGCAGCGATCCCTTTGCGCTGATGCGCTCCATGATGCGCGATCTCGACCGCGGTTTCTGGCCGCCGGCCCGCGCGGCGTTCCCGGCGGTGAATGTCTGGCAGGGTGCGGAAGTCGTCGCCGTTACTACCGAACTCCCTGGCATTGAGCCGGGCGATATCGAGATTGCGGTCAAGGACAACGTCCTGACGCTGTCGGGCGAAAGCAAGGCGCCCCAGGTTCTCGAAGGTGCGCGCTGGCACCGCAACGAACGCGGTTACGGCAGGTTTTCACGCGCGATCCGCCTGCCGTTCGCGGCCTCGGAAGACAAGGTCGAGGCGAGGATGACGAACGGCGTATTGCGGATCGTCATCTCCCGGCCCGAGGAAAAAAAGCCGAAGAAAATCGAGATCAAGGCAGCCTGAGAGGAGCTGGAACGATGAGCACCGACATCACGCAAGCCGCCGAAAAGACGCCGACCGACGCGCCTGAAACCGCCGCCGGCGGCCGCATCTACCGCCCGCTGACCGATATCGTCGAGACCGATGAGGGTGTCTCCATGATGCTTGAAATGCCTGGGGTCGCCGCCGATGCGGTCGAAATCACGCTCGAAAATCGTGTGTTGACGATCCGCGGCAAGGTTGACCCGGTGCGGCCGGAAAACCTCGAACTTGCCTATGCCGAATATGGCGAGGGCGATTTTGAGCGTGCCTTCACGCTTTCCGAGGACTTCGACCCCGACCGGATCGAAGCCGAGATGCGTGGAGGCGTCCTCACTTTGACGCTTCCCCGAGCCCCTGAAGCGCAGCCGAAGAGGATCGCCGTCAAGGGCGCCTGAAAACCGAAGGAGACCATATCATGCAGATCAAAGACCTCATTCCCTGGGCGCGCAAGGACGGCGCGCCAGATTCCAAGAGCAGCGAAGAAAACCCGATCGCGACACTCCAGCGCGAAATGAACCATGTGTTCGAGAACTTCTGGAACCGGGTCGGTCATTTCGAATGGCCCTTTGGCAGCGGCGAAGCGAAATCCGACGTGGTCGAGACCGACAAGGCGATCGAAGTATCGATTGAGCTGCCGGGCATGGAGATGAAAGACATCGAGGTGACGGTCAACGATGACATGTTGACTGTGAAGGGGGAAAAGAAGATCGAGCGCCAGGAGGAGAAGAAGGGCTACTACCTCTCCGAACGCAGCTACGGCGCGATCTACCGGACAATTCCGCTCCCTCCCGGTGTGGATGGCGAAAAGGCGCAAGCATCCTTCAAGAATGGGGTTCTGACGATCAAGCTGCCCCAGACTCCCGAGGCGCAGGCGAAGGTCAAGCGCATCGAGGTCAAGAACGGCTGATATGCCACATGGGGTGTCGCCGGTTTGCGGCGTCCCCTCCGCTCCGTGCGATATCGCACCGTCTGGCAAAGCCCCGGGGAGCTTGTCTCTCCAGGGCGGCTTTCGAGAGGCAATCATGAAAGACTTGCAACGATCTGGGCTGACCCGTGAACAATGGTCGGCGATGACGCTCTACGAGAAGTTCGAGCAAGTTGTCATCCTCGTCCTCAGCGTCATCATTGCGGCGATCGTCGTGGCGTCGGTCTGGGCGCTGATGCGCGAAGTCGTGAACCGCTTGGTTCTGGGGGCATTCGACCCTCTCGATTACGCCACCTTCCAGGTGGTGTTCGGCATGATCTTCACCGTGGTGATCGCGCTCGAGTTCAAGCGCTCCCTTCTTGTTGCGACCGAACGCAGCTTCGGGATCCTCCAGGTCCGCACGATCGTGCTGATCGCGCTCCTCGCCATCGCGCGCAAGTTCATCATCCTGGACCTCGGCGAGACGGAATCATCCAAGATTGCCGCACTCGCGGGCGCGGCGCTTGCGCTCGGCGCTGTCCACTGGCTGGTACGCGATCAGGACCGGCGCGAACTCGGAGGCTACAAGACGCGATGACCGCGGCCTCCGCCAGCGACCGCCTGCTCAATTTCGTGCAATCGGCGCTGCTGCTCGGGCTCATGGCCGCGATCGCCTGGATCGCGGTGACAGCGATCGTCGGACCCGAGACCAATCTCCTCATGGCGCTCGCGATGGTCGGGGGGCTCCTGTTTGCGCCCGGGCACTGTTACTTTAACGAGAGTGCAGACGTTTTTTTACCTATGGGCAAAATGCGAAGGGCGACCGGCATGTTTATGCTTCGCGAACGCGATTCATTCCCGCCACACTCCTTCATTTATTTGAGACGACGAACTGGCCAAAAGTAGCAGCAACCGCAAGCGATGCCAGCGCGCGCAATGTCCGCATTGATGTCGGCGCACGGATGCGAAGCATGTGGAAGTGATGTTCCGCGTTCCATACGCGCGCGAATGGAAAAACATGCTGTCAAGAAGCCCTTCCAGCCATTGCAAACGCCTAGGTTGAGGAGTAGCGGACATAACAACTGTGCAGCTTAGATCGTATAACAACAACACGGCAGAGATCGCCAGGATGACGCCAACGACCCTTTTCCTGATGGTGAGACAACCATTGAGAATGGTTTTCTTCTGGCAACGTCCAGTATGATGTGACTCTTTGCTTTGCAGGCGTGACTCCGCTTGACTCTTCGGAAGGCCGGGTGTTTTTGCCGGAAGTGCTTTATCGCTACAGAAATGCCGACAGGATAGCCTCACGCCATTACAATAAAGTCTCTTTCGCCCGCAGCGACAGCCAAGCGGCATGGCTTTTGCTATAAGCAGACGGGAGACACTTTACGGGAATAAGACAATGTCCAACTCAACCACCATCCATAACGACGGAAATACACTGTTTCCGATCGTTCTTTCCATCGTTGCCGCTGCGGCAACGGGCGTTCTCTGGGCTTACGCCAATCCGATCCAGCTGGTTCCGGGTGTGATCCAGTGGCGCATTTTTGCTTTCCTGCCGCCGCTAGTCGGTATTCTGCTGGGCCGCAAGAGCGGTTTCATCTGCGGCTATCTCGGCACAATCATTTGGTCGCTACTCGCTGGCACCTTTATTCCTGCGCATTCGCTACTCATCGACGGCATCATGGTTGGCCTAACCGGCCTGATCCCCGGCATACTGTTCGATCCGAAGACCACGACTTTCAATCGCGCAACGCTGATTAAAATTGCAGCGACCTGCCTTATTGTTGGCCTCTTGATGGTTGCCGCCGTTTCGGCAAGCCTTGCCTATCTTGGCATTTTTCCGTTTTGGTGGGCCGTCATGTATCTCGGTCTTTCCGATATCGTTCCGATGCTGATTGGCACCCCGCTTTTGGTGGTTCCGGCCCTGAAGATTCTCAAGGGCGCGCATCCGTCCGGTTTCACGCGTTTCTGAGAGCGGGCCCGGAAAAGTGCTCCAACTGCAGAATGTTAAAGTGAGCTTTGGCGATTCCGTTCTGGCAATCGCCGAGGCCAGCCTCGATATCCGTGACGGCGAACGCCTTCTGGTCTGCGGCGCGGGCGGTAGTGGCAAGACCACGCTGCTCAACGCTGCATCCGGCATTGTGCCGCGTCTGATTACCCCGCAGGTTTTTGGCGGCGATGTGACGCTGAACGGCAAGCCCATCTCTTCCATATCGAAGGATGAGCTGTTCAGCACAGTCGGTGTGGTTTCGCAGAATGTGGAAGACCAGCTCTGGGATCTCAGCGTCGAAGACCTGATTGCCTTTCCGCTGGAAAATCGCGGCCTTGCCAAAGACGCCGTCCGCACGCGGATTGACGATCTTCTCAACGAGCTGGAACTGAACGCCCTGCGTGGCCGTCGCGTGCTGACCCTTTCGGGCGGCGAGCGGCGCATGGTGGCCATGGCCGCCGCACTGGCTGCCGAGCCGAAGCTCCTGATCCTTGACGAGCCGACCACGGGTCTTGATCCGGCGGCGCGCCATCGACTCGTGCGGGTTCTCAAAAAGCTCGGGGCGGAAATTCCGGCCCTGCTGATCGCCGAACAGGATCCTGCCTCCTTGCAGGCCGTCATCACTGATGTCGGCCTGGTGAAGGAAGGCAAGCTTGCGCCTGTCGTGCCGCTTGCTTCCATCATCAATGATGCGGGAGCCTGGGAAGATGCGGGTGTTCTGCCGCCTGTGGCGGTGCGCAAGCGCCTTGCCGGTGGCAAAGCCGATGGTCAGGTGCTCGTTTCCGTGTCGGGCATCAAGACGCAGCTTCAGCGCCGTGATGGCCAGCCGGTTCTTGAAAACGTGAATTTCCAGATACGGGCGGGCGAGGTCGTCGGTCTGATTGGCAAGAACGGTGCGGGCAAGACCACGCTGTTCCAGTCCATTCTGGGCCTTCAGAAAATTGCTGCCGGTTCTATCACCATTGGCGGCGAGAATGCCGACAAGTGGACGGCGGCCAAGCGTGCCCGTTCGGTTGCCTATCTGCCGCAGAACATGCGCCGGATTCTGTTCAACATGACGGTGCTGGAAGAGGTGGTCTTCGCCATCACAGCGGCAACCCGCGCGCCGAAGGATGATGCCATCACCGCCCGCGCAACGGCATGCCTGCACAAATATGGTCTGGGCGGCCACGAGGAAACCAACCCGTTCGCGCTTTCCTCGCGGCAGCAGGCCTTGCTTGGTCTCGCCTGTGCGGAAGCGGCGGGCGCTTCGGTTGCCATTCTCGATGAGCCGCTTCTGGCACGCGATCTCAACGGTCGCCGTATGCTGGAACTGTTCCTCGAAACCGCACTCAGCGAAAACCGTGCCGTGATGCTGATCTCGCACGATCTGGAACTGGTGGACGATGTGTCGTCCCGTGTCATGATCCTCGATAACGGCCATGTCACTTTCGATGGCGATGTGGATACGTCCTGGGCTTCCGATGCCTATGGCGCACTGGCCTGGCCCAAACCGCGTGTCGTCGAGACGGGAGAAGCCGCATGAAAATCTTCTACGATTTGAACTTCTTCGTGAAGCTCGTCGCGGCTTTTCTGGTCATGCTTGCAGCTTGGCTGGTGCCCGGCTGGCATTATGGCGTACCGCTGGCGCTGGTGACGGTCGGCTTTCTTGTGCTGGTAAAGGTGCCGGGCCTGCGCGGCTATCTCAAGGGTGCGATGCTGTTGACGCTGCTCGTCATGGCGAGCTGGATTCTCAATCTCGTGCTGCAAGGCATGGCCTTCGTGGATACACTGCCGATTGCCGCCGGTATGGCGGCGCGGCTGGTGACGACCACGGCTGCCTTCTATTTTGTAATGGAAACCAGCACGCCGGGTTCCATTCTGGCAGCCGCAAGCGCTGCGCGTCTGCCGTCTATGGTAACGCTAGTACTGTCGCTGACCTTTGGCATCATCCCAATGCTGCGCGAGGATTTCGAACGTATCGCGGATGCGCAGCGCGCCCGCGGCATGGAAATCGATGACGTCTCCTTCCCGATGCGCCTGCGTTTTGCGCTGGCGCGCGGTGTTCCGCTTCTGGTGCAGGCAATCCGCATGGCGCATGCCATTTCGCTTTCGCTCGCCATTTATGGCTTCGACACCAAGCGCAAGCGCACCACATGGCGCAACGTGGGTCTGCTGGTTGAATCACGGCTGAATACCAAGGACATAAAACGATGACTGAAGACAGCACGAAACTTTCCGGCAATGGACAGGTCTGGACCGTCGATGTGGCAGGCCGCAAGGTCGATCTGCCGATTGTGCCGATCAATCCGAACTTCGCCATTTCCCTGATGATGGTCATTGATCTCGGTGTTCGCTTCGGAGAACATGTGGGCAAAGCGCTGGCCGAAAAGCTGGCGCCGCTGAGGCCCGATGTGATCGTCGGTGCTGCAACGCTCGGCATTCCGGTAGCGATTGAAGTGTCGCGCGCGCTTGGTCTTGACGATTATGTCGTGTTGCAGAAGTCGCCGAAAATCCATCTCGGCGATGCACTGGTGCAGACGATTTCCTCCATCACCTCCAAGGGCGAGCAGCGTTTGCTTCTCGATCGTCAGGCAATCCCGCTTCTCGAGGGAAAACGCGTGGTCGTGGTGGACGACGTCGTGGCATCGGGTTCAAGTCTCAAGGGATCAGTCGAGTTGGTGCGCAAGGCAGGTGGCGAGGTCGTCGGCATCGGCGTCATCCTCACCGAAGCCAAGGACTGGCAGGCCACACTGGGCGAAGATGTGAAGCTACTTCATAGCCTCGCGCATATTCCGCAGTTCGACAATCAGAATGGCGAGTGGACGCCGATTCTTGATAGCTTTCTGTGAAGACCAACGGAGCCCCGTAACCCTTCACTTTAGGACAGTCGCACCCGGCGACTGTCCTTTGCGGCCTTTGAACTTGGGGGTTCTAGAGCACGTCCGTTGTACGCGGAATCGCGATAAGGATTCCCTTGTTGGCCGAACTCTGCTTCTATTGCCCCATTGATGATTTAGTCCATGGCAAAGCGACCCGAGCTTTCAGCGACGATCTTCGTAGCCGGGTTTTGGCTGTGTCATGGGATGGCACGTCGGAGCGCTCAGCCGCAGCCCGATTTGGGGTTGGCGGCTCAACAGCTCTCACCTGGATTGCGAGTACTCGGGCTGATCGGTTGACGCCTGCGAAACAGGGTCGTCGCCGTGGCTCGCGCCTCCATGCCCACGAGGGGCGTTGGTGCATGGAACAGATTCCACACGGATTCCGGTCTTTGATGCTGGCTTATGTGGTTTCAACTTTCACGCGGACGGATTTCGGGCGTGGTGTCTGCAGCATGCGATTACGGACGCCGCATCCAAGCTTAGCTTCAGTCTTCTGATTGGCGAGTTTGCGTGACCTCAGCGTTGACCCGTTTGTTGATTTATAATTGCCTATGGCGTTTTCTACGCTCGCTCGCTTCCCATACTCGGTGAGATTTTGCCATGCCATCCGACCGAGTTGAGCAATTGTGCGGCTATGCCAGTCACGCTGATCGGGTGGGCCATACGAGGCATCTTGTAAGTCTCGTATTCGTGGCGGAATGATAATGCTCACACCGGGACTATGGCTGCGTAAAGCTTGATAGGTTTGATCGCTGTCATAAGCGCCATCTGCCATGAAACGAGCGATCGGGCGATCAATCATACCCAGCAAATCAGGAACCTGGCTGAGGTCACTGGTATTCTGATCAGTGAGTGTTTCTGCAATGACTTGATTGTTATCTGCATCAATAGCAAGATGCAGCTTAAGCCATTTGCGGGCAGATTTAGCGCCATGCTTTTCTTCAAGCCATTGTCCTGCTTCATATATCTTCATACCAGTGCTATCGACGATCACATGAAGAGGTTCGTCAGTTCCATCCATCCTGGTACGCCGGGTTAAGCTGGAAACAACAAGATCGGCGCAGCGTCTGCTTAATGTTGTGTGATCAGGCACCGGCAGTTCAACATTAAGCAGCCTCAACAACGAGGCCAGCAAACCTTCTGTCTGACGCAAAGGCTGGTTAAACACTTTGCCACATATCAGCGTCGTTTCAATCGCCAGATCAGAATAGCGACGTTGACCACCGCGTGTCTTGCGCGGTGGTGCAATCCACCCGGCTATCGCTGCTTCACTGATCCAGAAAGTAACACTGCCGCGCTGACGTAAGCCTGCTTCATACTCCGCCCAGTTCGTGACCTTGAACTTCTGTTTGGGTATCCGGTGACGACGAGCGGAGTTGTGCTTAAAAGGCATTGGCTTGATCCAAATTCTTAACGAAACTGAACATTACAAGCCAATGTTATAGAAACTCTGAAACTGACCGACGATCTATGCACCAACGCCATACAACGCAGCTCGTACTAAGCAGGGCCTTCAAAGGCAGTTGACCATTAATTCCCCTCCGAGAATGGTGAAATTGATCCCCTTGATTAGGACAAACCCCCTGGCCTTGATGATGGATATTCACAATTGGTAGGTCATGTTTGACGATCTGAACTGTCAGACTGCGACAAAAACCGTTTTAGATTAATTCCGGCGAAAATTATGTACGGCGGAATTGCCAGTGAATAGTGACCACAGTTCAATTGCAGAACATCCGGGTTTACGCCAGCATTATTCAGACTTTCCAACAGAGCAATTGACACTTCTGGCAATACAACCTTGTCTCTTTTTCCCAAGACGATCTGAATATCCAGATCAGGACGGGCGAGACTGTAGGCGTAGTTCCCCAGATCAAGCGGTGCCCAAGCCCTTTGCAGATGAGTAAGGTCTATCGTGGGCTCAAAGCTCTCGCGTATGGCCCGCGTTGCTCGCCCGGTCCAGACCATTTCGGCCAGACTACCGCCTGTGAGAAACAGCGAGGCTTTCCTAACGTTGGTATCATGAGCGGCGACCAGTCCTGCGACCCATGAACCGAGGCTCATTCCGAGTACGGAGATTTCTCGATATCCTTCGCTTTTCAGCCAACGAATGAGCTTCTGTCCATCCCACACGGCCTGCCGTAGTGACTGGATCGTTCGGCCAAGATTTGCGCTTAGCATATAATCAGCGTAGTCGGCCCCCGGACGGCTCCTTTCAAAATGATACGGCATAGCAATCTCAACGACTGTGATGCCCTTTTTGGACAAGTAACCCGCTATCTGTCGGTTGCGGGATTGTGCGTTCCAATGATGAAATATCACCAGTACCTTGTCCCGCGTGCCGCTATCGGTGATCTTCGACCAGACCACATTATTTTCCTCAACGTCTGTTGAAATGTCAGACGGAAATTTGAGGAAATCCCCTGCCCGCTCATAATCATTATCGTTACCGAGTGGCGCTCTGAAGTACGATGGCGTGGCAGCTGCCTGCACCCCAAGCTTGCAGAATTCCTCGATATTGGAAACATTCGCAGCGCCCGGAAACGCGCGTTCTGCATCGAGACTGACGATCGTTGCCTTTTTAGCGTCTTCTCCGCGTCGTGCCCGTTTTTCATCCCATTGATCAAGCCAACTATGAAACACTTTGATTGCTAACCTCACTCGCACGCCCGCACCCAAAGGCCGGATCAAATAAGCCGTAAATAGCGATTAGGAGCCCGGCAAACATCAGGACCGTAAAGCCGGAAAACGCGTCGATAGACAAATAGCTTGCGAAAAGCAGCGCCACAACTGCGGTCATTTTCCAGAGAGCGACTTTAAAATGACTTCCCGATCCAGCGCGGATCACACCATATAGAAAAACAAAACAGGTTGATATTGCGATGAGCAGGCTGCTGAAGTGTGTCGGCATCCGATAGCTAATGCGACTGTGCACGTCTGTACGATCGAATAGGATCGATGAAAGGTCGCTAATCACCCATGCAACGATGCTTGGGCCATTTGACGCCAGATAAGAGCTTTGCAGCTTCATGACGGTAGCGATCAGCATACCTAAGAGTGTGCAGCGGAAAACCCACAGCATAACCCAAAACCCGGTATCGCTTAGATCGCCCGCGTCCAAGAGGGACCGTGATTTTGCTGCGCTGCGGATTTTCCAAAAGTCATTGATCACAGAATGAAGCAGAATAAGACCGGCGAAAAAAAGATAAAACGATAGGCACATATAGAGGTAGGCGAGCGCCGTGAATAAGATCGCAACAGGTATCGTTACGATTTCAGGCCGGACTATCGCGATTGTGCCCCAATCGGTCGCGTAATTACCTCCGCCTTTGATGAGAGGCATCAAACAGACGCCAATCCACTGGAAAACACCCGCAAATAACAAGCATATTAGGAATACTGCCCAGAATGAGCCGGATGAAGCATCAATAATTTGCTTCCATGCGCTGTCGCTGTCCTCGATTGCGCCATCGACAAGCCCCTTACGTTTTTCGTGCTTCCACGAATTCACCAGTTCAAAAACAAAGGCCAGGAACAGCGGAAGGAAAACCATGAACACTAATGTCCAGTTCACCGCCCAAAGGAAGCCGACCTGCTTGATGACGCCATCGGATCGGGTGAACTTAACGTTGTGAATGCCTATGATGAACGAAAGGAATCCAAGGGCGGACATTCCGGCAAAAACAGAAGCAGACAGATTCAGTGGAGAACCTTCGCTGAGAAGCTTCTCAGACTGTCTGGGAAGCTTCCATCGCTTGTCATCATTATCCCTTACAGAATCCGATGTTGCTATCCGGTCTGCATCAAGGTTTGGCCCAGACGGCGAGACACTTTCGGCCCTCTTCATCTCGCGTCTTTTCGCCACCAACCGGGACTGAGCCGCGCTAAGCTCCATAATCCATTCACTTCTGGCAGCCGAGTCACCGCAGCTTAGAACTCTCGCCAGCAAACCGATGTTGGTAGTGCTTATGCCTTTCTCATTCTCCTGAAACCAGAGCTGTACAGTCCGTAGATCAACGCCGACGCGCTTGGGATCGACAAGCGTTATGGCCTCCGCAAGTAGCTCCGGCGTCCAGGGACCAGTGCGAGCGCCGTCGCTGCCGATCGGGCGACCTGCGCCCTCAGCGGCAATACGCTTGAACAATTCCTTGAAATCGCTCCCATCTTTCGGTGGAACGAAAAAAAACTTTCCGTTTTTTATCAATCTCTTACCGGCTCAAATTTCGTTGCGTTTCGCTTCTTTTCGTATCCTAGCGTGCAAGATACCTTAATCAACGTTTTTATCATTTAGATTTTGGGATGGCTGTTTCGTCAGAAATTGGTGCATGGAGGTAAGAAACTGAGCATCGTACAGTAAGAAGTACCCGATCTTCTAATGAGTATGCTTCTTGCTGCTATCAACTATGCGTCAGTTTTGAGAATTGCACTTATGAGCTTAACTCATCTTCTGAAAATGACTTTCGGAGGCCATTATGGATGCAATTGGGAATGCGATAAGTTGGGACAACGAAAGCGGCGGCGTTCCAGAAACTAACGCTGGCCCGACGAAACGACTGCTGGAACTATCGTCTTTGGCTGACGACCCGCGCCGGATCGTTGATTATGAGCCGCAAGATGTAGATGACGCAATCGGCAAACTGGTCTATCTCGCAGCCTCAATTATCTCAGGACGGCTAACCCTCGCGAAAAACGAAGTGGCCACAGTTTTGAAGAGTGTCGAAAATATCTAACTGTGATGGAAGCCCGCTCGCGGGCTTCATTTATTTGCGGTCTGTCGCAATCCATTCGCCAGATGATTGATCCTTGGCAAATCCAACCGTCCTCGCAATAGCTTGCGCTGACGGATTTTTTTTTGACGTTGGTAACGCATTCGACCATGCCGTTGACACCGTCAACAGGCCAACAATTCGCTAGTGAGACGGAAAGCCTTTCCAGTTCACTCCTATCCCACAAAAGCGGATTTTTCTCTTCCAGTTTCCTCACGGCAATCAGTGCTTCAGCTTGAGTTGGTACATCGAGTTTAGCGCTCGACACTGGTTCATCTGGAACGGGACAAAGTGTCGGGTCGGCGTTGATGGCCGCAACTATGTCGGCCTTAGCCAGTGCTTTTGCGTTGCTCGTAGAGTTGGAGACTGCGAATCAAGTACCGCCCGCACCGACTGCGATGCCGACACTAGCAGCCAGTGCGAGAAGTGCGTTCTGATTCATTAGAGCTCCTCAAAGTTTCAGGTTGAACCAATAGCGCCCCTTAAGACCTTGATAATCAGGAATATTAAAAAAGTAAGGGTCTTTTCGCATAGGCCGGGCAATGGAGACGACCTTTCGACAACTATTTCCTCGATCCGAATTGCCAATGTCTCGATATTGAACATCCTTGTATTGCTGAAGTTCTTTGTTCTGTTCCCTGATCTTGTTGGTGCAGGTGTTGATTGTCTTTTCGCAGCGGTTCGACAGCCTTGCGCCGCGATCACTCATATTGCTGGCTTCCTTGAAACCAGATGGACAATCCTCGTAAGGTTGATATCCGGGTTTGCCAGACTTTGCCTCGTGGCAAATGGGCCATGAGAAACCCGGTTTTGCCATGGCCTTGATCAGTTTGGTCATTGGCGGGACACAATAAGGGACGCCATGCCACGAAGGGTTTGAGGATGCTGCGCACAAAAGAACCTGGCAACCCCAAGATGGCGTGCCTCCCGTGTCTTGCGCAATTGCAGCGGATGGCGTCCCGGCGATAGTGCCAAGGCCAGCGAGTGCAAACAGAAGCTGCTTCATTTCAGGTCATCCTCATATTGTAGCGGTTGAAACCAACCCGGTAGGCAACATGTCTCGGGCGTGAAAAGGGGACCGTGTGATGAGATCTCCGGCCGCGTAGCTGCATAGGGCGATAAGTGTGAACGCAGAAAACCAGTAAATTCCAACTCGATAGACCAAGGCTGATTTGGTATGTCGCGGCATACCGCTGGATAGGCAAAGACGCCGATCAAGAACGCATCGAGCGACATTTGCCGTTGTTCGTGGAAAAACAGCGATATGGTGAGGAAAAGGGCCGCGATTATGCCGTGGACCCACCAGATTTTCGACGACGGGATGATAAGCAAAAACGATAGCAAGATGGCCAGCAACAAGCAGGCCATGGGATCGCGCGCGAAATTGAGCGCAATATGAGCGATCTCCGCCAACTATCGGTCTGTCCTTCTTGGTTTTCTGCGCGCGTCGGCAAACGGAGGAGAGATCTCGCTTTTGCGCTCTACGAGCAGGTTGAAATCCGCGATTGGCTGACGATCGAGCGTTTTGTCGACGGCTTTGCGCCGCCACTCTTTCATATCCAGAACATAGGTCGCCCACATGCCATATCGCGCCGACCTGGCGGCACGCTGATAGCCTAGATATTGAGGGTGGCTGAGGTAGGGTGAATCCACCCTCGCCCAACCCACGCGAAGCATTTCGAGAGCTAGGTCGCGTCCCCGTGATGTGCATCTTGCTCGTGCCATGCCTTCAGCATCATAGCCGACGATACCGCAGGAGACGGCGGACGCCCCGATCGTTCTTTTGAGCCAAGCTTTGGCAAAGGGGCCACAGGGTGCAGGCGGCGGTGCTTTCGTGACGTCCCTGGTCGTCCATTTCGGATCAAGCGCCCATTGAGGCAATTCGCACGCGTCAATATCCGCGAGCCGAACTCGTTGGGCATAAGTGGGAAACCAGAGGGTCCGACCATCAATAACCGCGACACGACCCTTGAAGATTGGAAGCGGTGCCGGCTGGCTAGGCTGAAGCGGTACGCTGGCAGCTGGCGCGCGTTTAATAGCATCAGCTGCGAATGCTGGTGTCGATGCGAGGGCAAATGACATTGCTACGATCAGATATTTCATTGTTGGGCATTCCTCGTCCGTTCGTTTGCCGATTTGCTCAACAGGATGGCAGGATGCTGAACGTCTTCGAATTGCCAGAGGCCTGCCCGCTTCTCACGAGCTTCCTGTTCGGCCACTGCGTATGCTGGATAGTAGGGAAGCCCGTCAGCCTTGAGCGCGGCAAAGGCATAGCCGCTCGTAATCAACACCGTCGCTAAATCGAGGCGATTTCCGCCGATTGTGGCGTAGCAAATGACATAAGAAGTATCGGCAGTTTGCGCTACGGGAGCGCACACCGGTTTGGTGTCTTTGATATAAGCGGCGAATACGGCAAGCGACGCCTCACCGCAGTCCTTCTTGTTTCCGGTCGTATCAGTGAAAGCAGTTCCTCGAAGGCATGACTGAACACCATAGAGGCGATAGCGCTGGCCTTCTGAAACCCACGTATCGCCAGTTTCCAAAGTAACGCCCGGCTGGAGGTCGAAATACCCCTCCGGGGCTGCAAAAGCCGTCGTCGATAAAAGGACCATGCAGAGCGATAATAGGGCTGGCTTCATTGGGCCTTCACCCGCGGATCGGCCCACATACCATAGGAGCCGTCTTCTCCAATCTTCTGCGCGTTCTCCAGATCGGGACGCTCTAGCTTCCCATCTTTCGATTTCGCAATGCGGAGCGCGCCAAGAGAGAGCAATTGCTCTTCGAGCATATCAACCGTGTCCAGGCTCCCGGGGTAATTGTAATAGCCGTAGCACGTCACATTTTGTTTGGGTGCGCTCTCTTCACTTACAAATGCCCGACAAAAGAGAACCTTCGGCGACTGCAACATGATCTGCAGCTGTTGCTTGGCGTAGTCAGTGCAAGAACCAGCAAAATCATCTTTGCGATTGACCATTTCGCCTTTGCAGGCTTCTAGCCCGTACAGATTCAGAAGGGTCTTATCATCAACCCGAAATTCGGTCGGTGAAGTTGCCTTATAGCCCGAGGCGGATGCAAACCCCTTCCGAGCCGTAACTTTTCCGTCGCCGTTATAATACTCAATGACAAGCACGGTCTTCCCCGGCGATGCCAGCGCCTTGATGTAGTCCTTGTTGATTGCAGGCGCGGCGATTGCGGCTGTTGCCAACATACAACTGCTCATTGCGATTGCGATGGTTCTCTTCATTTTCTAGCCCTTACCGTCTTGCTTATTCGTTTTCCCTGTCCATAGGGGGTTTATGCTTTGCGAAAAAGCATGTATCACTTAGCCAAATCGGTATCATGCTATTATGAACTTAATCGGTTTTCGCTGCAACCTCAACAGCGCATGTGAGGTCTGCGACAGGAGCTAAAGGGCTAGAATGGAGAGGCTTTCAATCAAAGCGCTATTGCTAAGCGCCACATTGTTCATCCCGTTCGGGATTGCCGCCACTTGCGCAGAAGAAAGAGGCGCAATTGCGCCTTTCGCGCAGGATGGCGACGCCGAGGCCGCAACTCACAACGCATCCGGATCACGCTCGGATTTGACCGTATTCAACCGCCGCTGGACAAGCGAAAGCAAAGAATTTGTCGTGGGTTCTGATGGCATCGTTTCTGCGGAAGATAAAAGCGGGAACGGCACTAATACGAATAACCATATTGGCAATGTATCCAGCACCGTTATAGCCCCTGGTTCTCTCACCGATATTACCAAGCCGGCTATCTCACTTCAGGATGAATCTGCCCGTTTAGGTGATTTGCGTTCTACTAAGCAGGCCGCTGTATCCACTCCTGAATGCGGCCCCTCCCCGCTAACACCAGAGGAAATCAAAACTCTGGTCGAACAGGCTGCTCGCCGGCATCAAGTCGACGCTCTGTTTGCTACCGCCATTACCTGGGCAGAAAGCCAGTTCGATCGTTCCCGCAATTCAGACAAAGGCGCACGCGGGCCGATGCAGCTCATGCCGGGAACCGCTGAGCGCTTCGGCGTCCGCGACGTCTGTGATCCGGCGTCAAATATTGAAGGCGGCGTTAAGTATCTCCGGGTGCTTTTGGACGAGTTCCAAAACCCCCTGCTTGTTGCCGCTGCCTATAACGCAGGCGAAGGCCGCATCTATGAGTACGGCGGCGTTCCACCGTTCAAGGAAACCGTCGGATACGTCGCAAAGGTCGTCAATTACCAGCTTGGCGTAACCATGCCAGCGCCGAAAAAGAAGCTCGTTGCGAGCGGTCGCAGATCCTCGGCGGTCATGGCGAGCCAAACTCAATCCGGGGTCATTGCAGTCAAGAAAACCGGCACCTTCGTTGGTGGCGTGATGCATTTTTAAAGGAGAGAAGGATGATCAACGAACAGAATAAAATTTGGCATATCAGCGCTTCAAAGCTGGCAGTCTGCCTTGGTTTGCTGGCTGCCGCGCAAATTGTCGGGGCGGATTTGGCGTTGGCACAGTCAGGTGGCGTTAATGGTGCCTTCGCGCCGGTTCAGACAGTATTTCAAGCTATCGTTGATTTCATTAGCGGCCCTATTGGTCGTCTGTTTGCGATCATCGCTGTTATGGCGCTCGGTTTCCTCGCATTTGCTGGCCGACTGTCCTGGTTTCTTGCGGGCGGTGTGATCCTCGGGATCGGTCTTGTTTTCGGTGCTCCATCAATCGTCGACGAGCTGATTAGCACGGTTGGAAACTAGCGATGGCTGATTACGAGGATGTAAAGCCGCAGCTGACACCGTTGGTAATCGGGTTAACCCGATCTCCCACCATGTGGGGTGTCCCGTATATGGCAGTCGTCGTCGTTATCGGCATCACAATCATAGCATGGCTGGTCAGCAAGTCGTTCTGGACCCTGCTCCTGGCCCCGATCAGCTATGCGGTTCTGTTCTCCCTTTGCGCTTGGGACAACAAAATTCTCGATGTGCTTGAAGTCACCGCGCGCAAAACGCCTCGCACACGCAACAAGTCCTTCTGGGGAACAAATTCGTACGGACCTTAGCTAATGTTGAAAGTCGTCAGAGAAGAACTCGGATTTGGCAAGGTCGCTCATAATGAGCGGCCTATGGCTTCGCATATCCCATATCTGAGGCATATGTCGGATACAGTGATCGGCTTGGAAAACGGCGCACTCTTGTCGGTCATCAAACTTGACGGCCTCTTTTTCCAAACCGAAGATCAAGCCGAACTCAATATGCGCTCGAATGTTCAGAATACGATCATTCGAGCGCTTGGATCGAGCCGGTTTTCTGTCTGGTCGACAGTAATACGCAGACAGGTTGACTCGGAAATCGGCGGCGCATTCGATGATGCGTTCTGCGAACAGCTGAATGACCGCTATATGCGCCAGTTGCGCCATAAGCGCATGTTCGCCAATGAAATTTATCTCTCGATCGTGCGCACTAATATGCGTGGCGCACTCGGCCTCAGCGACATAGTAAGTCGTGCATTTACCCGTTCTGGCGGCGCTGAGGTTCGAGATCAGCAAACGCGTGAAACCGTGACCGAACTCGAAGAGCTTGTTTTCAACATGACGCGCGAGCTGCAGAAATATGGCGCGCGCGAGCTCGGTATAACCTATCGCGATGGAGAGCCATATTCCGAACCGTGCGAGTTCATAAACACCATTCTGACCTGCGGCGTGCCGCGCAAAATGCGCCTTCCCCGGATGGGAATTCGAAATTACGTCGGAACGTCACGCCTGCATTTCGGTAAGCGAGCGATGCAAACGCAAGCCGCCACCGATGAGGACAATCGTTATGGCGCGATGCTCTCTATCAAAGAATATCCGCCATACACCGGTCCCGGAATGCTGGACGGACTGCTGCAGGTGAATCATGAGTTCATCCTGACGCAAAGCTTCACAATTTCCGACAAACCCATTGCGCAGGAGCGTATCACGCGGCTTCAGCGCCAGATTGCCGCGTCCGATGAGTCCGGAAGTGCAGTCGAAAGCGATATCGACTTCGCGCTTAACAGTCTCATGAATCAGGAGGCTGTTTTTGGCATTCACCATTTCTCTTTGCTTTGCCTGTCTCGCGACCTTGAAGGTTTGAGCAAAGCAGTTTCCGAGCTTGGTAGCTGCCTGACCGACATGAACATCAACTGGCTGCGCGAGGATGTGAACCTTGAAGCGTCCTTCTGGGCACAATTGCCCGGCAACCATAGCTATCGTGCGCGAAAGGCCATGCTGTCTTCGGCAAATTTCTCCGGCCTGTCATCGATGCACAATTTCGCGACCGGTCAATCGGACAATCTTCATTGGGGTCTGCCGATCACGATACTAGAGACCACCTCGCAAACCCCATACTGGTTCAACTTTCATCGTCGCGATATTGGTCACTTCCTTGTCACTGGCCCGACTGGCTCCGGTAAGACCGTCGCCCTGACGTTCTTGCTGGCGCAGGCGATGCGCATCAGCCCTACCCCTAAAGCCGTCTTTTTCGACAAGGATAGAGGTGCCGAGATTTTCGTGCGTGCCATGGGGGGAGCTTACGAAGTTCTCTCACCGGGAACACCGACTGGATTCAATCCGCTTCAGCTGGAAAACTCCGGCCCTAATCGTGATTTTCTGCTTCGCCTTTTGAAATCAATGTTGCGATCTAGCGATCAACGCGACTTCAGCCAGGAGGACGCTGACACGCTGGAACGGGCAATTGCCCGTATCATGGAAGAGCCGGCAGCTCAGCGCAACTTACCAAACCTTTCGGGCCTCTTGGTAGGCAGATCGCGAGCAGATGCGAACGACCTGGCGTCAAGGTTGCGTCCTTGGATCGACGGCGAAAAAGCATGGCTGTTCAATGCGCAGCACGATGTGCTGTCATTCTCCGGGCGTAGTGTCTTCGGTTTCGATATGACCAGCATCCTCGGCAACGAGGATATCCGAACCCCCGCACTGATGTACCTTTATCACCGTCTCGATGAGCTTCTGAACGGCGATCCCGTCATGTTCTTCATGGACGAAGGCTGGCAGCTTCTTATGGATGAAACGTTCAGTCATTTCATCATCGATAAGATGAAAACCATCCGTAAGCTCAACGGAATTGTAGGTTTCGGAACTCAGTCGGCAGCGGATATTGCCAAAGCAAAGGCATCTCACACCCTAATTGAGCAATCGGCCACGAATATTCATTTCCCGAACCCGCGCGCTGACGAAGAGAGCTACATCAAACGCTTTGGCCTGACGGTTAAAGAATTCAATTTCATCAAAAACACCCCGCCTGAGAAGCGCACGTTTCTCGTCAAGCACGGGAATGACTCAGTCATTGCCCGTCTCGATCTCTCGAAAATGCCTGATCTCGTCAAAGTGCTGTCGGGTCGAAAAGAGACCGTCGAAGAATGTGCTGCGCTGCGGGAACGATATGGCGATGAGCCTGAAAACTGGTTGGCTGAATTCTGCGGATGGGAGAGGAATGATGCATAAGAAAACTGCTCTATGCATATTTTTGGCGTCAGCGACCATGCCTTTGTCAGCATTGGCTGGTGGCGTTCCTGTCATTGACGGGTCGAATTTGTCCGAAAGAACGGTTCGTGATCAAAAAACGTCCGAGATCGAGAAGACGGATAAAGACCGGTTTTCCTTCAACAAGAGCGTAACATGTGCCGTCTACCGACCGGGGCGCAAGGACGATCCCGTTGCAGCCGCCAAAGCCAATCCGGAAATTTCCGGGTTGGTCAAACGAGTGGCGCGCGAAGAGGGTGCAGACGAGAATCTGTTTCTAGGGCTCGTTTATCAGGAAAGCCGCTTTAATCCATGCGCGAAATCGGGCGTGGGAGCTATCGGTTTGGCTCAGTTGATGCGTGATACCGCTAAAGAGTTGGGCGTAGATCCCCATAACATTGAACAGAACCTGCGCGGTGGTGCTCGTTATCTTAAACAGCAGCTCAAGCGTTCCAACGGCAACGCCAACCTCGCCCTTGCAGCGTACAATGCTGGCGCTGGCAACGTTAAAAAATACGGCGGCATTCCCCCGTTCAAGGAAACGCAGGGGTACGTCCGGAATATCACGCAGAAATGGACACCGGCGTTCGGCGGATCAAAGGACCTGCCCATGAACTACGGCGGCGGCGATACAGCATATTCCGGTATGCGGGATTCGACCATCAATTCGATGGCAACGACGCAGGCAACACAGGAAAGTACCGCCAACGTCGCCTCATGGCTCACGCAGCTCGGCGGTATGCAGTCCGGCACAATTCAAGACAGTTGGGATCACAACGCCGGCGCTCGAAATGCGAACCTCGAAATGGTCAACCAGGTGATTGTGCTGAGCAATTCGTTTGCCCACCTGCTCAACAGCCGCAATGCAGTTTCAGCCAGTGGAATTTCGGGCGCATCTCAATCGGCTTCGTTCAAAAAGAAAGACGACAAGCCACGAAAAACGACCAGCGTCTGCGATCCCCGTACCGGCCTCGAATGGGATCCGGAAGAAATGGCATGCGTTCAACAGCGTGAACGCGAGGTGAACATCAAACTGAACCTCGATCCTCAATAAGGGAGATAATCATGAAACGACTGATCATTTCGGCGTCAGCGATTGCCGTGGTTCTCGCATCGTTCGCTCCCATGGCAGCTTATGCAGGTGGTGTCCCAGTTATCGACGCTGCCAATTATGAAGTGGCAAAACAAACCTCCGTCACGACTGACAAAATCCTCGGGACAAACAAGGAAATCCTGACAACGGTCGAGGAGACATTGAAGGCCGTTACCGGTGATCGCGGCGGCGATGCGAACCAGATGCAAAACCTGGCCGTCGGAAATGGCTTCAGCGTATCTTCAATGCCCTCTTTTGACAGCCTTATGTCCGGCGGAGTCCCAAATTTGGGTAGCATGGGCGGTGACATCGCCAAGGTGGCATCCACTTTCATCAACGGGCTTCAGCTCGTTAAGAACTTGTCGGGACAAGCAAATAGCAGCTTCAGCGGAGACAAGTCCTATGAACAGATGGTCAACACTGTGCTTGGTGTCGCCGCACTCGTAAATGGTTCGCAACAGGCGGTAACGACGCGCCGAAGCGCTTTTGAACAGGCCGGGCAGAGTATCGGTCAGGCAAAGGACATTAAAGGTTCCATCGACCAGAACACGCAGCTGCAAGTCCAAGCAGGGCTGACCATCAATGAACTGATCGGCGTCATGAACGGTGCCGTGTCGTCGTTACAGGCCGATAATCAGCGCCGCCTCACCGACATTTCCAATTCCAAGAAGGTGTTGACGTACAGTGCAAACTAACATCGCTAACATCTTCCTGAAGTTATTTATCTTCACCGCCATTGCAGCCGGCGTTGCCGGCTGCGGAACGGTCAAGGAAAAGACTGCTCCTTGCAAACGTCCCGCAAATCTCACGTCATTTGCCGAAGACATTCGGCAAGATTGTGGACCTATGGCCTTTGTTGATGGCGATCCAGCGACCGCCATTGCTGCGATCAATTCGATAGCGACGGAATAATCGGGGGCCGCTATGCATGATTTCTTGAGCGATCTTTTGGAGAGAATTGATAATTCCGGCGAGAATTTTTCATCGCAGGCTTACAATATTATTGGCTCTGAAATCACGCCGCTGCTCAACGTGATGTTCATCGCCTATGTTGGATATTACGGTATCCAAGTAATAATGGGGACTTCGCGGATTAGTGTGGCCGAAATTGTTACTCGCGTATTCCGCATGGTCTTCATTCTGGCATTGATCAGCAACTGGGGATACTTCAACGATTTTTTCTACAAGTGGCTGAACAATACTCCTGAAGATGTAGGTCGCGCCATCCTGACCGCCACCGGAACGGGAATTACCGAACCGACAAATGGTCTTTCCATGATCTGGAAGACTGCAAACGAGGCGGCTTCCGCGTTTGCAGAGCAGTCGGGCTATTTTTCAGTTTTGCCCTCGATGGTCGGCTTTCTCATTATGGCCTGTGTGGCAATCTTTATCGCTGTTGCTCTCGCAATACTTGTTCTTGCCAAGGTGATGTTGTGGGTACTGATCGGAACTGCACCTATCTTCATCGCTTGCATGTTGTTTGAACAATCGCGCAGTCTTGGGCAGGCGTGGTTCCAACAAGTTCTTCTATATGCACTGATCCCGTTATTCGTATTTGTCGTCGCCGCCTTCCTTATCGCTGCAATGGACCCTGAACTGACGAAGGTATCCGCTGCCGCCACGGAGCGACGCCTTACACTCAGTGATATTTCAGCCTTCCTTCTGCTTTGTTTTGCCGGGGCATTTGTCCTTTTGAACATCCAGGTCCTCGCTCAGGGCATTGCAGGAGGGTTGGCCGTTGGTATCGGCGCCGCCGCAACACGGATTGCTCGCATGACCGGTGTCACCGCTCCAATGCAAATTGCGCGAGCTGGCTTCAAGGGGATCGGTGCGAGCTATCGCGGCGGAAGGTCGCTTTACAATCGTTTTGGCGGCGGCGGCGGTGGGGGTTCGATTTCCCCAACAAGCCAGGGCGCAAAAGAAGCAATGCAAAACCGAATAAGCAGCAACAGCCTGCCTCGCTGATGCTGCAGGTTCATAAGAGGTAAAGGGCTAGATCATGACTGATTCCAAAGAAGCTGCATTGAGAAGTTATTTTCAGGACGGTGATCGTTGGGAGAACGAAATCGTCCGGAAAGCAAAACGTTCAAAGGCCGTGGCATGGTTCGTAACCATCATCTTCGGGCTCGTCGCGCTTTTCGCGTTGCTCGCGCTCGTTATGCTGGTTCCGTTAAAGTCGTTCGAGCCTGTGATTGTCGTCGTAGACAAGGCTACGGGCTACATCGAAACCAAAAGCGGGCTGACAAAAGCGCAAAATCTGACGGATTCACGCGCAATTACCCAAGCCAACGTCGTTCGATATATCAGGACACGTGAAGGCTATGATCCTTACGCGATTGATACAAACTTCGGCACGGCAGCACTGTTATCGACAGGTGATGCCGCTCGCGAATTGCAGGAACAATACAGCGCTGCCAACCCGAAGAACCCGGCCAAGGTCTACGGGAAAAACAAGCGTGTGCTTGTCGATGTGAAGTCTGTCACGTTCCCTAACGATTCCACCGCTCTTGTCCGTTTTTCAACGACTGAAAAGTCCGATACCGATGCGATCACCAGACACTATATTGCAGTCGTGCGCTATCGCTATACGGACGAACCAGCCACGAACGAATGGCGGTTTGAAAATCCTCTCGGCTTCCAGGTTTACAATTACAGGCGGGATCAGGAAACCGTCACGGAAGGGAGCAAGGGATGAGAAACCGCTTCCTTCTTGCGGCGGCGTTCTCGACCGTCCTCATTTCGCATGCCCACGCTGCCCAGACGCCTAGGGCTGGCTCGCTGGATTCACGTGTGACCAGTGTCGTCTATCAGCCCAACAATGTCGTCAAAATCTCTGCGACGTACGGCATATCGACAATGATCATATTCGATGAGGATGAAAAATTTGAGACCATTTCGCTTGGCGACACAGAGAGCTGGCAGGTTGCTCCAACCGAAAAAGGAAACATCCTCTTCGTTAAGCCGACGGCTAAGAATGTCGTCACCAACATGAACGTTGTTACGACCAAGCGCATCTATTTTCTGGAGGTGCACGACTACGCGCCAGATGCTGGCAGACAAGTCTTTGGCGTGCGCTTCATTTACCCCGAGAAGGATTTGAATGCAGCGATGCGCAAAGAGGCTGAATATCGCGCTGCCAACCCGAATATCTCTAAAATCGACAAGGCTAACGTCAATATCGACTATTCCTTTACGGGAGATACGAAACTGAAGCCGTCAATGGTTTTTGATGACGGCAAGAAAACCTTCTTCAAATTCACTGGTCGGACGCCAGCAATCTTTGCAGTGAACAGCGATTTTTCAGAAACATTGCGTAACTTCCGCAAGGAAGGCGAATATCTGGTCGTGGATGGCACTGCAACTCAGTACACCCTCCGCGACGGTGATCAGTTGATCTGCATCTTCAACCTTAGAAAGCCGGATTTTGGCGCACCCGATCCCGACATCATGGGTCCTGCGCCTGATCAAGTGGCAACGAAGCGGAGAAGGAGCGGCAACTGATGAAACAGTCTCCCGAACTGGAAGTACTGGCGGCTGCCGATGACGCCGGAGTCAGCAACAAGAATGCAAAGCGGAATCAGACGGCTGCGATGGCGGTTTTTCTGCTTGCTGGTGTAGCTATGGCTTATTTTGTTCTCAAACAACCTTCGGAGAAGCCGCGCGATCTTGTGCGCGGTGACGAGGAGTTCAGCACCACGTCATTCAGACCGCCGTCTTTCGTGCGCGACCAGGATCAGCCTTCTGCTGCGCCCGAGCCCAACATCATCAATATCCCGCCGCCTCCACCGCCACCGGAGCCGGAGAAAGTCGACACCACGACATTTAATGTCCCTCCCCCGCCTCCGCCGACAGTCGCGGTGAAGGAACCCGATCAGGCACCTACGCCGGAGATCGTTGAAGAATTTCCAGACCGGTTCAAATCCAAACTTATTCAGATGGATCAAGCGCGATCAGGCGGAGCAAATGGGGGACTTGGTGGCGATAGTGGCGAAGGAACACCGGCTGTTGCTGGCGAAGACAGAAACAGCAAGTTTCTGGCGACGGCCTCGGCAATGGCCGACCGTAATGCCAAGGCTAAGAAAATCAAGCGCATCGACGCGGTTGTGCCGGAAGGCACGATGATACCCGGTATTCTCGAAACCTCGATTGTAAGCGATCTGCCAGGCCAGGTTCGCGCCATCACGTCAGAAGACGTCTACAGTTTTGATGGTCGTCGCATTCTGATTCCGACCGGCACCCGCCTCATTGGTGAATATCAAAGCGACGTCATAACAGGCCAGACCCGCGTTTTCGTAGTCTGGACACGCTTGCTTAGGAATGATGGTGTAAGCGTGCGCCTGAACTCCGTGGGAACTGACAGCCTTGGCCGTTCCGGCCTGACCGGCATCGTCGACAAAAAATGGCGTGAACGGTTCGGCGCGTCCATCATGTTGTCTGTGGTGGGCGCGGGCGCTAGCTATCTGACTGGTTTCGGCAGCGGCGAAGCCTTCGGTCGTAACAACGATGATGCGAAACGGGGTGAAGAACTAGCCCGCGAAACAATCACCGAAACATTCTCTCAAATGGCTAATACCGCTCTGAGCGAGAACTTGCGTATCAAACCAACAATCAGCGTCCATCAAGGCGAACGTATCTTCATATTCGTGCGTCAGGACCTCGATTTTTCGGCGATGTACGACGATCCCGTAACAGAAGCGATGAAGGAAATTCAACGTGAACGCAGGGGCAAATAGTGCGGCAGCTGCCACACAAAGCAGATATTACTTCTTAGATCGAGCACTTGAGCCGCTGCGGCCATTTCTCAACGATCCAAAGGTAGTGGAAATAGCCGTCAACAAACCAGGTCACGTCTATATCGAGCGACTTGGTGCCGATCACATGGAGTTCCACGGGGTACATGCGCTTTCATCGGCGGAGATTCAGAATATCGGTGAGCGCGTTGCGGGTGCAACTGATCAGTTCATCAGCAAATCCGCGCCAATCCTGAGCGCAGCGCTTCCCACTGGGGAGCGCATTCAGGTGGTTCTTCCACCTGCTGCACCGGATGGCGGCTCGATATCGATCCGCAAGCAGGTCGTTAGCAATTTCAGCTTGGAAGAATACAGGGATAGCGGTTCTCTGGACAAGGTTTCCGTGGCTGTTGGTGGGCTTAGTGATATTGACCGACTGCTGATCGAGCATCTGAAGCAAAACAGAATTTTCGATTTCATCAACACGGCCATCACGCAACGGGTTTCGATCCTGATTAGCGGCGGTACATCATCGGGAAAGACATCCTTTCTGAATGCCTGCCTGAAATCTGTCCATCCAAAGGAACGAATTATCACGCTGGAAGACACCCGCGAGCTGTTACCGCCCCAAGAGAACCGCGTTCATCTAGTAGCCTCGAAAGGTGGGCAGGGCACTGCTGACGTTACAATTCAGCACTTGCTTGAATCGTCCCTTCGTATGCGTCCTGACCGTCTGTTCGTCGGTGAGATCCGCGGCGCCGAAGCGTTTTCTTTTCTTCGCGCAATTAACACTGGTCATCCGGGTTCTATGTCGACGGTTCATGCCGATACGCCGCAAGGTGCCTATGAACAGCTCGCCATGATGATGCAACAAGCGGGGCTATCTGGCGGATACTCGAAGCATGATCTCATGTCGTATATCCGGATGGTCATCCCCATCGTCATCCAGTTGCGTCGCGACGGCGGAAAACGTGGCGTATCTGAGATATTTTTTGCACGAAATGAGGAGCCATGAGCAAGGGTTACAAAGCGGTCTATCTGATATTTTGTGCCGGCATAGCCTTCCTTGTCTGGACCTTGGCTTATGGGGTCGTACTCGGGGTAGTCTATAAAGACAGCCGAATTTTGAATATCACCATCACCGAAAATCCTTTTGCTCCGCTTCAGCAAGTCTGGGCCTACGCGTCCAACTCAACTCTGCAACGTGTTGCCATTGCTGCCTTGTTACCTGCCATCGCCGCCGCCGTTTTTGCGGGCTATCTCGGTCTTAGGGCTCACGAAAACCCCTTGGGGGATGCAGCTTTTCAGGACGTCATGGGCCTTCGTCGCGGCAAGTGGTTCCGAAAGACAGGGCACATATTCGGTCGGTTCGGTCGAAATGTGCTGCGAGCGGCAGACAGTCGCCATCATCTGATTATCGGTCCTACACGATCGGGTAAGGGTGCGGGCTATGTCATTCCAAACGCTCTCATGCATGAAGGTTCAATGATCGTATCCGACTTGAAGGGCGAAATTTTCAAGGCGACAGCCGGATATCGCAAGAAGAATGGCAGTCAGGTCTTCCTCTTTGCTCCCGGCTCGGAGAGGACAAATCGTTATAATCCTCTGGATTTTGTGCGACCCGAGCGCGGCAATCGCACAACGGATATTCAGAATATCGCCAGCATTCTGGTTCCCGAAAATGTTGGCTCTGAAAACTCAGTTTGGCAGGGCCTGGCCCAACAGGTCGTAGCCGGGATTATCAGCTATGTCCTGGAGAGCCCCTATTATCATGGACGCCGAAACCTCGGCGAAGTCGTTTCTTTCGTGAACAGTGGTGTTGATCTTCAGGCGCAAATCAAATTCATCAAGGAAAAAGAGCCAAACCTTTCAAAATATACCGTCGAAAGCTTCAACGCATTTCTGGCATTGTCAGAGCGCGCCGCAGCATCCGCGCTCCTCGATATCCAAAACGCGCTCAGGCCCTTCCGAAATGAACGCATAGTAGCCGCGACAGAAGTAACCGACATGGATATCGCCGCCATGAAACGGCGGCCTATCTCTATTTATCTGGCACCCAATATTACCGATATTACGATCTTGCGCCCACTTCTCACATTGTTCGTGCAACAGGTCATGAACATTCTGACACTGGAACACGATCCCAATTCGCTTCCCGTCTATTTTTTGCTGGATGAATTTCGGCAGCTTAAAAAGATGGATGAGATTATGACGAAGCTTCCCTATGTGGCTGGTTATAATATCAAGCTTGCTATCATCATTCAGGATCTCAAGAATCTCGACGAGATTTATGGCGAGACTTCGCGTCACTCCCTTCTCGGCAACTGTGGTTATCAGCTGGTGCTAGGTGCCAACGACCAGGCGACAGCGGAATATGCATCCCGGGCACTCGGAAAAAGAACCATCCGCTACAAGTCGGAATCCCGTACCATTGAAATTCTCGGTTTACCTCGGCGCACAAAAGTTGAGCAAATCCGGGAACGCGATTTGATGATGCCGCAAGAAGTGCGGCAAATGCCAGAAAGTAAGATGATCTTGCTCGTCGAAGGTCAACGACCGATCTATGGCGACAAGCTGCGATTTTTCAACACCCAACCCTTCAAATCTGCTGAAGCTTATTCGCAATCGCACGTTCCTGATGTGCCGACGATTGAATATTTGCCCCATAGGCCGGTTTCAGCACTCACGAGCGAATACGCGCAAGACGGGCAACGGGCCGCTGAGCAGACAATTAGCCCCCTGCCCTACAGTCCTCAGTCAGATGAGAAAACTCGGCCGAAAGCCAGCATAACCGCCTCCCCGTCGATTCCTGAATCTGGTGACGGGAACCAAGAAAATACCAGGACGGTCAATCTGAACGTCAAATTGCCATCAACTGGCATAGACAAGAAATCAGCAATCCCACCGGGTAATATCGATGATCGGATAGAAGAAGTCGAAGCGAAACTTAAACCGAGCGCAGAACGATTATTGAAGGCTGTCAACGAGAAAGTTGATGCTTCTGGCACATCCCCTCGAAAGCGGAAAAGTTATCTCGACATATTCAACGCTACTGTCCCGGACCCAGAGGATATTGGGCTGATGACCATTTCCAACTAGCCCGTGAACCCATAAACGCGAACGACTGAGATGGGGTGGGAAGCCGACTGACCGTTTCCGGCGACCACCCCCAAGAAAGCTGCCCTTCCCCTGGTCAAGCATACCAGTCGATACGAGGACTTTCCCGCCTGCGCTCTCCGACTTCACTATCTCCAAAAATGGCAAGAACTCATTGAGGTTGGGCTAGCTCGCCTTTCAGTCTTCGTAACTCTGTTTGTCCCGCTTTGCTCATCCTCCCATTGCTGCAAAGCTGATCGCGGGGCTCCACAGATTCAGTGGGTAGCGGCGCGGATTGTCGTGAATCACTAGTTGCAGAAGCGATTTCGTGTCACATTGCTCGCAATTTCAGTAGTACAGGAACGGCCCATGGCAGATTTTTCGGCCGAGAAGCCATGTCGAATATTGAGCTTGGACGGCGGTGGGGCCAAAGGCTTCTATACGCTCGGGGTGCTCAAAGGCATCGAAGGGCTGATCGGCCCGATCCACGAACGCTTCGACATCATTTTCGGTACCAGCACCGGCTCGATCATTGCGGCGCTGCTCGCTCTCGGGAAGCCGGTCGATGAAATCCACGAGCTATATAAAGGTCACGTCGTCAACGTGATGGGTAAGTGGTTTCCCTGGACCAAGTCGAAAGCGCTACGCGAACTCGCTGAAGATGTTTTCAAGGAAGGCACCTTCGCCGATGTGAAAACTGATATCGGCATTGTCGCGACGAGATGGGCGTTTGAGACGCCCATGATCTTCAAAACATCGGTTAATCAGGCGCACGGCGACCACGGAAACTTCGTCGCCGGTTTCGGGTGCAAGGTCGGTGATGCGGTACAGGCGTCGTGTTCCGCGTATCCGTTCTTCTGTCGAAAAAAAGTCGAGACGCACGACGGGCAAAGGATATTGCTCGCCGATGGCGGCTTCTGCGCGAACAATCCGACGCTGTACGCCATCGCTGACGCTGCTGAAGCGTTCAAGGTGCCTCGCGATCATATCAAGGTTGTGAGCATCGGCGTCGGTGAGTATCCGGTGCCAAAGCGCTACTTCACGCTCGCGCATTGGTTTGGCTACCTCTTCACCGTGCGACTTCTGCAGAAGGTGTTGGAGATCAACACCAAGTCGATGAACCAGCTCCGCCAAGTGCTGTTCGATGAAGTCGAAACGGTCCGTATCAGCAAAAGCTACACCGAGCCGAAGATGGCTACCGACTTGTTCGAGGCGGACCTCAACAAGCTCGACCAGCTCTATCAGCGTGGCCGTGAATCGTACCGGGAATTTGAACCGGCCTTGAAAAAGATGCTGTAGGGAGGCCGTCTGTGGCAGTGCCGGAAAGTCAGCTTGATACCTGGTCGAAACAAGGGTCGGTCACGCAATCCGCGTCAACGTATGCGAGCGTCAAGGGCGTGCTCGAAAATAGCAGCTCGCCGTACTACCTCAAGGCGTTCGAGACGCGGCTACAAGGCAGCTACTCCAACGATACGAACATCTACCGCGACAGCGACGTAGATATCATCATCCGGTTGGACTCGACCTTCTACCACGATGCCCACACGCTCGCGGTTGATCAGCACGCGCTATTTCAGAAGATGCACCCAGGGACTGCGCAGTACGGCTGGCATGACTTCAAAGCGGAGGTCGCTGCTTGGCTGGTCAAAAACTACGGAGGCGGTGTGAAAGTAGGCTCGAAGGCCATCTTCATTCCAGGCAATGGTACGCGTCGCGATTGCGACGTGCTTCCGTGCGCTCGGTTCAAATACTATTACCGCTACACGACCTCAGAGGACAGCTTCGCTGACGGTATATGCTTTTTCCTGAAAGACGGAACGCGGGTCGTAAATTTTCCGGCCCAACACAGCGACAACTGCACATCGAAACACAAGTCTACCGCGAACTGGTTCAAGCCGACCGTCCGCATTTACAAAAACATGCGGAACTATCTCATCGACCGAAACCTGCTGAAAGACGGCGTCGCTCCGTCGTATTTCATCGAAGGTATGCTTTGTAACGTCCCGGCCGGCAAATTCGGCAGGAGCTGTGGTGACTCGTTCGTCGAGACTTTCAATTACATCAATAGCTCGGATCGATCAGCCTTCAAGTGTGCGAACGGTATCCACAATCTGTTCGGCGCCACGTCCGTTCATTGGAATGCTGCCGACTGCCAAACCTACCTTAATGCGCTCAAGCATCTTTGGAATAATTGGGGTTCTCTTTAATGGGTTCCGCATGGAGATTGAGAGGGGCTATTTATGCCAAATGTAAAGTACAAGGGACGGGAGCTTGCCCCTCACAAGGCGTCAATAAACCAAATCATTGGGTCAAGGACCGTCCTAACCAAGTCACCATGGACCTTCGTTGCCCTATGGCTCAAGCGCGAGAAAAAGGAAGCCGCGGCATTTTACTGGGAGCAGGCCAGGGAGTTTCATCGAGTTTCGGAAGGGTTGCCACTCCAATCTGCGCCCTTGCTACTATACTACTGCTATATGAATGCCGCGAAGGCGCTTTTGGCCGCGAAGAATTTGCCGTTTATCGAGCGTCATGGGGTTGGCGGCTATTCCAGAGCCACTCCAAACCAACGGAAATCAATCGCAACCGAGGGGGTCCGGATACTCGGCGCAGGAGTGCTGCCCTCCCTGTCAAGTTATTATCAAGAACCGGAGATGTCCAAAACACACACGTTGCAAGAGATTTTCTTCAACTTGCCGTTCATTCACCGGACTTACTGTCTGTCATATCCGCGGCAGGTACAGATGTTTATGCCCATGCTGGATCCTAGATTCACGTTTGACGCAGTAACGCACCGTTCGTTTCTTAGATTTCGCATGTCGAAGGACCATCAAACGCGACTCACGATCAACCGCTTGGCGCCCACATTTGTACCTGATCCTGCACAGCCTGGGTTCATACGTTCCGCGAATGATATTGCAGTTGCAAGTGCAAGCAGGCCAAGTGCGGCGGACCTCAACAACATTGCAGCCCTTCGTAGAACTCTGAGTTGGAACCTATTTTATATCAACGGCGCTGAGACCCTCTGGTATGCAAAAGCCCGGGCCGCTGGGCCTGCTCGTATCGAGCGGCAGGTGCCAACACTAGTGCTCGCCGCCATGCACCACCTGAGTGAACTATGCAGGTACCGTCCACTGCAGCTTGCTTCACATTTGGCGGGAAAATACAACTGGCTGCTGAGCGAGTTCATCCAGATGTCGCCGTCACAGTTCATTGACGAAATCGCAGCGGAGCTTACTGGACACGAATTTCAGGCTCCAAATGTTCGGAGCCCGAGCTGAGATGAAAATCTATATCGCATGTGCCCTGACACACGTTCCACGTGATAGCTTTCAAGAATACGCCTCGTTCATCCATCGCCTGGCGAATGCTGCCAAAAGCGTTGAAAGCGTTTCACAGGTTAAATATGCGTTAGTCGACAGCGACCCTCAACTCGCAGCTAAGCCATTCAGCGACAGGGCTCGGCTCTGCTACTTGTGGGATCGCGAAATGGTTGAAGAAGCTGATCTCGTTATTGCGGAACTTACCTATCCATCAACGGGATTGGGGATCGAACTCCAAGTTGCCCAAGCTGCAAACATCCCGATCGTAGCTTGCTTCAGCGACCGACGCGGTCAGCCTGCAGGCGAGGTTACTTATGAGAACCCGGACAGGACTACCCACAATCTTCAGATCGGCGAGGGCTTTGTGACGTTAATGGCGCTCGGCCTACCGGCGATTTTCGCGCTGGTCCGGTATTCAAACCCAAGCGACGGTGTGGCTGGTGTGGCAAGGGCGATTGAAACTTTTTCCAGACCATGACGGACATCAAGTGCCATGAGTTTCAATAAGATCCGTTTCAACTAAGCGTGGCACCCTCTAATAACCGCCTCTGCACAAGGTGATTGTTGGCTGACGGGTCCGAGCAAGCAAAAGTTTGGATGCGCCAAGGAACGGCAGCTTCCGGGATGCCGTCGGTAATCTTGGAACGACAGAGAAGAGGTCGTCTGCTGACTGACTGCTTTGATGCTTGCATATCGCGCCCGATTCTGATTCAGGGCTCAGCATGAGCCGATATGACCTGACAGACTTTGAATGCCGCGTAATCGAGCCGCCGCTACCCATTTGACGATCGCGCGGCGGGCTGACAACCAAGATATACGGCGTCGTTGACGCGCAAGGACTCCCGATCCGGATCGGTCTGCTCGCCGCCAACTTTCTCGCTATGGTGCAACGCGCCTCGCTCCTTGTTTATGAGTCTGATGGCCTAACCCTTACGAAAAAGCCGGGGCGCAAAAGCGCCCGGCTGATTTTTAATTCTCCTTGCCGTCAAAACGGCAAGAATCCTCCAAGGAAACTGATGGTATCAGTAATCCATGCGAAGGCGGCATTAAACCAACCTTGAATGACAGTAGCAACATACACGATTGCAACCAGTCCAAGCACGAGCCAAAACAAGATTGCAAAGAATTTTGCAAAAGCATCGTCGGCCTTCGGATCGGGAGGTGAATTGTAGATGTAATCGTGTCGCATGGTCGTTTAACGCTCGTGTTCGTCGCGTTCCTTCTTTTGCTGCTGCTCTTGTTCTAGTTCCTGCAATCGCGGAACTTGTTGCTGAGGTCGATCGGTGCGCATGGTTTCTCCATCGCGAGCAACGCCCTTCACTTCCATATTAACCTGATTGTCGAGCTGTTTGGAACCTTCAACTTTTCCATCTGTCCGATCCCTCTCTTCAAGCACGTTCGCTTCCCATGCCCGGCGATCGACCATTTGCTCGACACGCTGCTTCTGACCGTCGACTTCCTGAATGACGGTTTTCAAAACGCGTTCCGTCCCAGTGGACCGCAAATGAATTTCATCGCCGATTTCAGCGCCGGCGCGATGCAACGCATCCGGTAATCCGACACCCCATACAGTGCGATTGCCATTGGCCGTTTCAATAACGACAAATGGCGAAGGCTCATTTTTTTCATTATCCTGATAAGGCTTTTCGCCTGTATCAACGAGGATGCCCTGCACACCCTCCTTATAGTCGACGGTCTTGGAGTGGGACGTTCCAGAATTATCTGCATTCTGAGGCTCTCTATCGACCTTGCTCGACTGATCCGATCCTGCAGATTGCTCCTGATCCCGGTGAGCCGCATCCAGCGCCCTGCCCTCGATCGGAACAATTTCATTGCGCAAGTAGGACTGCTCGCGACGCGCCAGATCTTGCCAATCCAGTTCCGTCGGCTGATAGCCCTTGACCGAAATACCGTGCGCCTGGCCCTCCAGCCAAGTTTCTCGGCGGAACTCCTTGCTCCCCGTTATTTCGATGCTCGTCCAGCCTCGATGCGCTGCTGTTTCGATCATCAACCGAACCCCCTGAGCATCGAACGATTTAGCGCGCAGCTTCTCTCCATTGTCCTGGAACACTTCGCGCTCACCCTTTGAATCGGCAAAGACTCGCTGCGTCCCCCCGTGATCCTCACGAATATAATATCGGCTCGTGATCTCATCCGGGAATGAACGATCCATTTCGGCCTGATAGGATGCTGCAGCTGCTTTCTCCTCGTCATCAATGCTTGAACGAGGTTCGTTGGCATTATCTGCCGATGGCCGACCCTGCTCTGCTTCCACGATAACATGCGCTGGCTTGGCAATTTCGGAATCGGCTTCGCGAGCGATCTGCATTGACGAGCTATCTTGCTCGCTTTCACGAGATGGGGTTTCAACGGTCAATCCACGCTGTTCAGTCAATTCCATATGCTCGCGCATTAGATTGACATGCTCGCGCGTATACTGCGCTACCTGATCCAGATCGTCTTTCTCTTCCGGTCCGAGATTGCGGCCAAGCCGGAACAAAGCTGTTTCAACTTCTTTCTCATATGCCTCAAAATCGCTTCTCGACATTTCGCGCACTTTTTCACCCTCCAAAATGATGTTTTGCAACTTTACCAAATTGGTGCGGTAATGTGACCCGAATTCTGCATGAACGATGTTAGAAGTTTTGGCTTCCCATTGATGCAAACTTGTTGATACAACTACATCTCGTTGCTTCATGGCGTATGAGCAATCTGATGATTGCCGCTTGCCATTGCGATTTTCTCCCAACTCTGAGTTACCTTTACGGTATATTCACGGCTGCGCACGCTTCGCGCCACGCTCCGCCGACCTGACCGCTTGGCATCATAACGCGACTGAGCCGCCGCACTCGTCCCCTCATGTTCCGTTCGTCCCTCGCGATTAACCGGCCGCACCTGATTGCGCGTGTAGGCTGGAGCATTTGCAAACTCGCGCCTGTCCGTCATTTCCATAGCGATTCCGTGCTGACGCGCCTTTTCAGCCATAAGTTCGCGCCATTGGCGAAAAACCTGTGGCGAGGTTTCTACCCGATCACCGGCATCCGAACGCATAGCGATAATGGCATGGGCATGGATATGCGGTCGCTTTCCGCCCTGCCCCATCTCCTTCGGATCACTGAACGGATCATGCATCGCAAATATATAGCGGTGTCCTTCGAACTGAGCGGCCAGAAAATCCCGAACAGCGCCTTCGAAAGCCTGAACATTGGTGCCAGCTTTGGCAGACATGATGACATGCATCACATCCCTGCCCTTGCGGCTATGCAACTCCCGACGCCACTGCTTTTGCACCAGGTCGCCGGCGGAACGCGCATCGGAGATCACCCGCCCCTTATCATCGCGAACTTCTCCCTTATGTTCCTCGACCAGATTTCGCAGCTTGGCAGCGCCATATTCCACGCCATTACCATACCCCGTAAAACGGAACCGCGCCCTCGCCAGCTCGGACACCGCGCTTACGTTGTAACGTCTCTGAATAATGTCAGCCGCCTTCGGGTCGCCGGTCAACCGCTCCCCTTCCGCGCTGCGCAAGACCACCAGACCATCAACTTTCAAAACTCCATGTGATGGCTGCGAAACTGCATAAGCGAAGCTGCGATTACTTAATCCGCTCGCCAGGCTGTCGCGTATGAGTTGGTGCAAAGCTTCTTCTGTTTCGAAACCAGTAGCTTCGATCGTCACATGGAAAGTTCCAATATCCCTGCTCTCAGCACGATTTTGAAACAATGGCTCCCATTCGCCACGCAATCGGGCAAGCTCCTCGCGACCATGAAGGCGCTCACCATTTTCCTTTTCGACGTGTATTTCCCCGCTGCGAGATACGTAATTGACCATCGCGCCGAACCGCGCACCGCCACCGTACGATGCCATTTTTACCACGGACGGTTGACTGCCTGCTGCAACCGCGGCCAGACGCGCTTCCATCGGCCTAGCTGCCGCAATTGGCTTGTTTGCCGTACTTCCAAAGAACTGGAAACTCTGTGCCCTTGAGGATCCCGTGCGCATTTTCGGCACTGAAGCACTACCTGCTGCAGCGGCACCTCCTGCGATTTGCAGTTCGCGCAGCCTCCGGCGCATTTCTTCTTCCGCGCCACTCGCAGCACTCGAACCCAAAGAAAGCTCATGCAACAGCGCCGCGCGATGCTGCTCCCATTCACTCTCAAAGGCTCCGAGAAAAAACTCCATCGACTGCTATTCCTTGCTGCGATGCCTGTATCCGGATCGCTTGGTAACGCGCCGCAACTCGCTGAGGACGCCGACCTGCATCTTCTGCACATCCCCGACCACCATGCGGATTTCGCTATCAGATACCAATTTTCCACTATTCAGAGCTCGGGCTACCTGATTGAGATTGACGCCAATCATACGCATGTCTTCTAGCATGAGAGACAAAAGCGCCCGGTCTTCGTCATTAAAGACTGGCTTCACTCCTGCCCCTTGCAGGAATACAGCTTTAAAAAATGCACTCATCGTCATGTCAGCCGCCTTTGCGGCTGCATCGATTGCATCATATTCGTCCGCCGAAACGCGGCTATGAATGGTTTGCGGCTTGGCTTTCACTGCCGCCCCACCATCGGTAATTCCCTCATCCATAAGCTTCAACAGCTCCAGCACAGAGTAGCAATAATCAATCGCGGACGTGTTTCGTGATTAACTGGATAAAATGTAGCACATTTTTCCGTATCCTGCCTAACATAATAAATAGGAAATCAATAAAGATCGTCCAAATTGGTCTCGCTTCGCTCACCTTTACGCCGAGGCTGCGCCCCGGCGTTTCAAAAGGAACTACGCTCACCAGGGTTCACCTCCAGACCGCTTTATTCGCCTTTGTGTACCCCTCGTACTCGCCAGCAAGGGACGCTACGCTCTTCGCCCTTGCCGGACTGCGTGCGAGCGGCACAGACGGCTCTTGCGCGGCTCCGGGGTTCATCATCAGCGAGAAAGGAACTAGGGAAATAAACCACACGACGATGTCATGTGGTTAAGCGGTGTGAACACACCGTGTGATCCATTGGTCATAGTGTGTTGCCACATCGTGTGAAAATATCATAGTCTGTTCCTCACTCAATATAACTAACGATCACCACTCGATCCAAATGCTCGTTAGTCTGATATGGCCTGAACCGGACGTGGGTAAACGTTCATGCTCTGTTCGTTTGAAGGAGAATTCATGACAGCTCGATTTTCAGCAGTTAGTGGCAAAGGCGGTGCGGGTAAAACGACCACCGTCATTTTGACAGCAGGTGAATTCGCACTCCAAGGTCGACGAGTCCTTCTCATCGATGCAGATCCCCGCCAGAACCTGGCCGAGTGGTGGAAGCGCTGTGAAGCGAAGGGCAACTTACCTGAATCGATTTCTCTGACGACCGCACTTCGCCAGAACTCAATCGAACAGATTATGTCTTCACAGGCGGAAAAGTACGACGCCGTACTTATCGATGCTCCCGGCGTCGATAGCGTGGTCATGGATACGATAATAGATCATTCTGATATCGTGATTACGCCCATTCAGCCTGCACAGGATGAAATAAAGGCAGCAGGCGAAGCCGCGGAAACCATTGCCACGCGAACAGATCACAACCAACGTGTCATTCCTCAGACGGTTGTGCGGACACGCATCAACATCGTTAATCGCCACCTTGAAGAATATCGTATCATTCGTCCATTCGTAGAGAATTTAAGCCAACATGGTTACAATACGACGCTGCTCGAAACTGAGCTAATCGAGCGCAACTGTTATCGCGAGATCCGCAGCGGCTTGGGAACACTGCAAATGTTGGAATTAACGGATGCTATCTGTAAGGCCAGAACCGAAGTCAACGCGTTTGTTTCTGAGCTCGACTATTTAAGGGACCAGAATGTAATGGAGACGGTGAATGGCTAAAAGCAAGGTCACACTGTCGGACTTCCCCGTCGCATCCCGCAGACGCCCATCAGCAGAAGAGGAGAATGGCCCCAATGCTGCTGCGCTCCCAGCGGCGGAAAACGCACAAAAGCAAACTACAGGGCCGTCAACAGAACTGGAAACGCGAAGGGCTCGTCCTAAATCACAATTCGTCACGCCAGATGAAAGAAGGGCGAACGATACCCAACAGGCAAACCAGCGGGAAGATTCCCGAAATCGCTTACGTGAACTTCGTAGAAACCGTGAACGAGAAAGTAAGCATTTTGTAAATGTCTCACTTGATTACGACACCAAAAGGCGACTTGAAAAGGCAGCCCACGACAACGGACTTAAGATGTCGGTTATCCTTAGAGACGCCATCGACCAGTATCTAACAGAAAACGGATACTGACCGTGTTTGGTCGCAGCTTTCTTCTAGGCTTGGCTGTCGGGATCGGAGTCGGTCTATATTTAGCGCCTTATCTAGCTGCTAACGGCTTTGGCCACACGATTGAGCCAATCAACTCATCCATTAACAGTCAAGTTAGCACGCCCGCCATTTCAGTCGAATGGCCAACCAACCAGATTGCCAAAGAAGAACTGTTTCGCTTTTCCAACTGGAATTATGCCGCCTACGGCAAAGATTCCATCACTAATGTTATCCGCTGCATTCATATCAAACAGCAAACTATGGCTTGCGAACTGTCAGCTACACTCAGTTGGCTGAAGGACACAGCGTTGATCGAAGCAGTCTTTGAGGGAAAACCAGGAAACTGGCGAATGGCCGCGGCGAAAACACGTTAGTCAACATATTCTAGTTCATTTTTTTCCGTAAGAGGTCGCTTTCTGCATCCGTGGGGCAGAAAAGTTTGGTGATGAATTCCGTTTCATCAAACTCTACAGTGCCAAACCAACGAGAATAATTCATAATATTCAATTAGGTGGCATGGAGTTTAAGGGGTTTAAACGGTGAATAACGAATCTACTGATTTCGCAAAAGAACATTCATTGGAGAAAACCAATGATCCGGAAATCGATAAGCCCATCTACAGACGTCGCGGCTTTGATGGTATCAGCACGTTTGAAGAAATAGACCAACGACTTGCAAAATATTTAAGAGAAGCGCGTGAACAGGCTGGTCTCAAACAGGCTGATTTTGCGCCACTCATGGGCCTGTCTACACCGGTATATGGTCGTTACGAACGTGCATTCTCAAAACTGCACGTTACGCGCATGATACACATCTGCGAAGTATTGGGTTTCATGCCAATCGATATGCTCTTCGCGGCAGCGCCTCATCTCTGGGGTGAAAACGAGCAAGAAGCCAGAGATCGTGTCGAACTAGCAAAACTTGTCAGCGATCTTCCACATAGTACGACACGCGATCTGCTGTCGTTGGTAAAAAAAATGGCGGAACTTCAGAACCAAGTTGATGCAAGCTCCAAGAGCTCGAGCCTGGCTGAGAAATAGATGACCGCGTAAACGGCCTCACATGATCACCCGCTTGCAATCTCATGGAGATAATCGGCAACCGACTGTGCTTTGGCTGCTGCAGTGATAATGGCGCGTTTGTCGGCCTTCAGGACGGCCAGCCAGTTTTCGATATAAGCGGCTGTGTTTTCGCGAGGATCATGGGCCACGCCTAGGTCAGCGCAAAGGAAAGCTGCGGAGAGTTCGGTCACGAGTTCTTCGAGTGCATAAGCGTTTGTGCCGAAGCGGCCAACCAGATCGCGATCAAGGCGATGCTTTGCGCCTGACCAATGACCAATTTCGTGCAGAAGCGACGAGTACAGGTGGACATCGCTTAAAAAACGCTCCCGGTCGGGCATCAGAATGTCGTCAGGTCCAGGACGATAGCAAGCCCTCGTGCCGCCGTAGCGAATGACGGCTCCGGTCTGGCGAACAAACATGTCGACGGTTTCATTGTGAGGCACGAGCGCCATCGGCATCGGTTCGGCTGGGCTGTAATAATCGGTAGGAAGGTTCTCGATCTGCTCTACGTTGAATACCGTGTAGCCCTTGAGATAAGGGATCGAACGGTCGTCATCGGCGTCCTGATCCTTCGGGGTAAAGGTGCCGAATTTGACGACAAGCGATCCACGTTCGCCCTTCCGGACTTGACCGCCGAGATCCTTCGCCTGACGATAGGTGATCCAGGTGGTCTGTTCGTAGCCGTTCATCTGCGCCGCGATCCAGAGCATGAGAACATTGATGCCGCGATAGGCTTCGCCGCTGGATCGGCGGGGGATGACGGAGCTCGGGCGGGTATTTCCGTGCCACGGGCGAACCCAAGGCTTGGTGCCGGCTTCCAGCTGCTCGATGATGAGGTCGGTAATGCGCTGATAGGTGTCGATGACGTTGTTCATGGCCGTCTCCATTCGTTGGTTGACGGCAAAAAACGGAGATAGCCGAGACGAGCCCATGCACCTATTGGCCGCAACGGAAGTGGAGGACCGCGAAGCGGTTGCATTGGGGAGGGGCTATCGCAGCTTGTCCGTCAACCAGCCAACGGGTGGGGCGGCCCAAATGTCACCCACCGAAGCAAACGGACCAGATCTCTGCGCGGAAGATGTACCGTTTATCGTTCGCGGTCGTCGGAATCCCGCTCGGGCTGCTTGTGCGTCGACAGCTCTGAAAGCCGGGATGGGACCGCTGCGCTTTTCTGCTCTGGTGGCATTCGTTCGACTGCCGGACCATCTGCATTTCTGACCTGATCCGGACGCGACAGGCGGGAGAAGTCAGAACGAGCGGTGAATGTGATTTCGCTATTGTCATCGGGCAACCGCTCTGGAAGGTCGGCGCGATCGACTGCGACAATCCCGTGGTCGGTAACAACGCTGGCAACGCGGATATCGTGACCGAGAACCTGACCTGAAATCTGTTCGCCCGGCCTGGCGCTGCGCACGTTGTGCTCGAAAGCATTCTCACCGCGCATTTCCAGATCGACGAAAGCAGCTCTTAAGGCTTCCTGCCGGTTTGGATCGATCGCGTCTTCAAAGACATGTTTCATAGCCGGACTGGAGGGGTCGTTGGTCGTCGCGATCGACGCTTCGATCATGCGCGGCTTGGTGATGACGGTGAAGTCAACATCATGACCATATTCGCGACCAAGGGATGCTAACAGTGCCTCCTGGGCCCGTCCGTTTCCTTCTCGGAAGGGGTGCACATAATTCAACTCTGCCAAAACTTTACCGGCGATTTCGGCGAACTGCTCGACCGACGATCCACGCAATATTTCCGGATTCCTGATCGGTCTAAAGGCTTCGTCCAAGCCCATCTCGATGCGCGAACCGTGAAGAAATGAGCTCCCATCTTTCGACAAATTGCCAATCGGCTCCACCCTCTGGCCATCGACAACAGGGCTTTCATTGCGCGTATGACCGGCCCATTCATAAACATCTTGGAAAATATGACCATGAATGGCCTTCAGATGTTGGGCGTCGAACGCGCCTTTCGGGCCGTCTCCTTCGGCAATTTCAGCCATCCGGAAAGCTGTCGCGCGATATTCTTCGACGCGTAGTTCCTTATAAGACCGGATTCCAAGTTTATTACGCAGCACGTCCCTGCGGTCGGGATCGTCAGATGTGTTTGGATAGGTATAGGAGCCTTTGGGTTCCGTTTCAGCCATGACGAAGACCAATAAAAAGCCGCCTGCCCAAGGCAGGCGGCATCAAATTAAAAAGGATAAGCGTGAGCTATTGCGGTTTGCGGACAACACGCTCTCTGTATTCGTCGCGTGTGATATCGCCCGCGACGTAGGCCGCCGTCGCTACTTCCAACAGTGGGTCGTGGACATAGCCCTGCCGCATGTTTGCAGCACGCGCCTGATCCGTAGCCTTTTTGCGCTTGGCAACAGCTTCTGGAGATCGATCCGGACGGGGGGCATGAAAGTTCATCTTCAAAACTCCTGTTGTGACAACCCTTAGCACAAAATGCGCACAAAATCCAGAAAACAAAGGGATTTCCGCGACTTTCGGTATAGTGCGCCCGGCACTCAGCCGGGCGCTGTTGCGCTATCAATTACGCGGTTCCCATTCGAGAACGGCCTGAAGGCTTGGGTCGTCCTGCCCCCCGAAGCGGCCCAGGTTGGCGTTGTAGTTCAGGCGGCGGATCGAGAGGTTCCGTTTGAAACCTTCGCCATCGGCCTTAGCCTTTCTCCAGATACCACCGACCTCAATATTGAAGCCACGCGGGGACTTGGCGAAAACGCGATGCGTAGGGGCGTCCGGGTTGTCCGAATTGAAAGGCACGACCTCGATGTCGATGTCGTCAGTCAGGGTGGAGATGCGACCTTTGCCGGATGCGGTGTCGAGGTCTTCGCTATCGAACTGGATGAAGTTGGTGATTTCGTTGGCCATGGTATTCACTCCTCTATGTGGTTGCGATGATCGTTCCAAGGCACGGCGGTAAGCGGTGTTGCACCCTTGGGCCGGAGCGCAGCGAAGGAAGCCGAGGGCCGAAAAATTTGTCGCGCGAGGAGCCGCAGGCGGGGAAATTTTTCAGGCTTCCGGGTTTGCGGCAACTGCGTCGACGTGCGAACGAGCGTCAAAAGCAACCGAATTAGAGGTGTGCTCTATGCGCCAATATGGCAACTCGTCTCGTTGGCATAGACCGTTGACACGGTACCGATTGTGCAACGCATGATAGCCGGATAGAGCGCATTCTCAACGGGTTTTGTGTAATAACGGCAAATACTAATAACCAGAACGGTTGTCCGCGCTGATTATTCGACCTCGCCAATTTGGCTATGCTGGAAGGCTTATCTGGAAGCATGGGTCCGTCGATATAGATGCGGGCTCTCTACGTCGGCCGCCCATATTCCAAGCAAACGTTCGCGTGCTTCGTTCTCGGCATACCCATATTTGGCAATGTCGATGCCGTGGTTTCGCGGCAAGTAGCGCAACGTCGCTTCAGCCTGACCCGCGCGCACCATTGCAAGGCCGATATCCGTGTTCCCCAGAAAGCACTGACCGACGGAACGGTGATAGCGATCGACGTCAATGATCCAGCAGGACACATGCTTGCCGTCGATCATTTTGCGAAGGTAGCTGCGCGCAACCAAGCCGCACGGCCACGTCTTGCCGTTCAAAAAGCCGCTTTGCTTCTTTTCGCAAGCGTCGATTGCGGCAATCCGCACGCGCTGTTGTCGTATGCTGATCGTATCGCCATCGATGACGCGGGCTGTTCCGGCAACGGAACCCGACCATTGATCAGCGGCAGCTAGCCCGACAGTCAGTAGCAGGGCTATCGCGGCGGAGAAAATGCAACGAAAGTTCACTGCATACCCTCCATTCCATGTCGGGCAGCAAGCCCGAAAACCGAGCGGGCAAGATGCAATTCGCCGGCAGCGGCGCGCTCTGTCATGGCCCGCAAATAGCCGCCCGGCGACTTCACTTGCCTCTCGTCGAACTTCTGCAGCGTGATTGCGATAGCAATCGCGGCGGCCTGTTCCCCCATCTGATCGACCGCACGGCGGCGTGCATCTTCGGAAATCCCGGCCATGCGGCAGATTTGCGGGGCGAGACGGGCCAAATCAGTCCAGGTGCGGGGGCGCGATATTCCATAGGTGTTCAGCGCCGGTATTGCCCGTAACAGATCCTGCAGGGCCACTAACGTTTGTGGCGGGTGTTGCGGTTGATTGACTAGGCTCGATTTGCCTCCCAGGCTTTTTTCGAAAGCCCTCTTACTGGCGAAGTCGGTTTTTAAGATACCGAGTTGTTCGGCATAAGCCGAACGCATTTCATCACTACTATCTTCAAGGGAATAGGGGTTTGTAATCTGTTTGTGCATGTCGTTTTCGGCATATCGGCATGTCGAATCTTCGTTTCTATCTGAAGACTGATGACGGCGAGGCAGCTGCATCACCCGCTCGACGATCCATTCAATCAAGCTTGTCGCGCGTCGCAAAACAGCGCTTGATGCCTTGCTCGCGATGCCTACTGCTTCGAGAACACGCGCAAAACGTTTCTCGATCATGGCGCGCAGCCGCACAGGCAAGTCCTCGACGGAGGCGAGCGCGTAACGCAAATTGCGAACGGCGCCGCGATAGCGACGCAGGTTTGCAGTGAGTGCGTTCTTTTCCGCCTTTGCTTGCCGGACCATTCCGTCAAGCTCCGCGAAGCGCGCAATCAGAACGCGTAGATCAATACCGCAAGCGTCGGCAATACTGCCGTCCGCATTTCGGACCGGATAGCGCTTGTAGTTGCCGCTGTCCTGCATGGTGATGACACCGGCGTCAAACAGTCGAGACAACATTCGGCTGACGCGGCCCTCGGATCGGCCGACCTCGAAGGCAAGTGCTGCATTGGATTTGAACACGATCGGTCGTCCGCCTTTGTCATAGCTCTCGGCTGGAGCAGTATTGATCAGGGTCACAAGCAAGTGCGCTTCGACGCCATTGATGAGGCCAAGGCAAGGAAGAGACTGCGCAAGGCCGATCAGTTGGCCACGTGTCACCGATCCGATTTCCGTGGACTGGGCTAGCCGTCGAAACTCGGTTCGTTGTGGTGTCTGTTTGCGGCCAACCTGCCGCGTGGTTTGTAGGGTTTCCCCCATCCTCCTCGTCTCCTTATTGAGGACCAGGCAAAGCTTTCCCGTTCGCCGAAAAGCGTTTTTGTTTGACTTTGGAAGTTGGGAGTGCGATTTATGAGAAACTGAATGTTTGTAATTTGCACCCCGCTTCCGGATTTTTTCGGGAGCGGTTTTTCTTTTATGGTCCGGACAGAAATCTCCTTGAAAAGGTCAAGCATCACTTCGGCGCCATGTTACCGATTTGGTTTCGTCCGACAACCCTAAATTTTTCGTTCATTCTCGGTGTCATCACGATATCAGTGCAATATCGAGGGTATTACTGCATTCTAAGCGGCGTTTAACGGCCTTCGTATCCGTAAACGGGCATCTTGCCCCGGTTTCCATTTTACCATTTCGGTTAGTTATGAGCGCTTAGCAGTCGAAAAAACCGCCGCCACCCGAAAGAGGCCTCCGGCAACCCTACAGCGCGATTTAAAAGCGCGGGTTCCTCCGGCCTGCTCCGTTCGCTACGCTCTCTTCGCAAATGAAGTCCTCGCATTGGAACTACCTCGTAGGCGATTCAATAATTCGGGCTAAAACAAAAATCGATGCTACACGAGCATCAGCGTTGGGCGACATTTCTGCAGGTCAATCGCAAAGCTGCACCGGTCATCCATCAATCACGTGCTGACAATAGCGGACCAAATCAGAAATCTGGTCGAAGCTCCAATTTTTTTGGTTGGCATCGGAGCAAAACGCCCAATGTGGTGAGCCGCTCCACATTCTGTGCTGTAAAAGCAGGTTCATGACACTGTCTGGTTTGCTACTGCAGTTTTGACTTCGGTTCGTCTTGATTCATCTAATCGATGTCTGTAGGATTAAATCCTACAAAGGAGGTATGCACCATGCGCCGCTCCACACAACAATTCAGCATTACCCTGCCCAATGAAATGGCCGAAATGGTCAAGGCCAAAGTTGCAGCAGGCGAGTATGCCACCGAAAGCGAAGTGTTCCGTGACGGGTTGCGCACACTTGCTGCACGCGACAAGGCCGTTGAAGCCTGGCTGCGCAACGAAGTCGTTCCGGCTGCTGCCGCCCTCGACGCTGATCCGGGTCGGGCACTTAGTTCTGTGCAACTGCGTACCCAGCTAGCTGTCAGGCGCGCCAGCAGAAAAACCGCCACCCCGTGAAACGTTTCGCTGTCGAATACGCCCCCGAGGCGCTTGATCAATTGGCGGCCATAGAATCCTATATCGCAGAGACGGGTTCGCCGGAAGCTGGTCAACGTTTTGTTGATGAAATCGTTTCCCATTGCGACGCTCTGGAAAGTTTTCCTGAGCGTGGTGCAGCGCGTGACGACCTGCTGCCAGGTTTGCGCACGCTCGGCTTCCGCCGTCGTGTCCTGATCGCCTACACCGCTGATCGCACAAGTCAGACGGTTCGCATTCTTGGTATTTACTATGGTGGTCAGGATTACGAAGGTCGGCTTGTCGATCAACCATCTGATTGAAACCTATCATTCAAAAAAGCTGACGAGTATCGATTTTCGCGAGAGCTACCCCTACTCTACTCCCAAGCAAAGATGGCAGGTTTAGCGCTGTTCGGAATCACCGCTCCTCGCTTCACGCATCATTCCTGCCCCGTCAGGAACTTACCATTGGTTTTATCATTCCACTCGTTGTCCCTATCGTGGGTAGGTAATATTCTTGATCAGAAACGGACTCCCGGCCTGAACATTGCGCGGCATAGCGCGGCGGTCCGGGAAGAGCGCCGGGGATTTAGATGATTTCAGCGATGAAGATGAACGTCGCAAAACAGCACGTGCACACCACAATGACGTATCGTACGGAAAACAGTTCGCCGAACCAATCGTGGAAACGGTGATCCCGCGCTGATCTCGCCTGTTCATTGGCTTCAGTGGTCAGAAGCGCGTTTAACGCTTTTGATTTATGATATTCGAGACGACCATGCATGACCCCGCTCCTGCATATTCGGAGCGGTATTTACCATAAAGTCAAATTTCGATCATCTTTGACTTTCGTTGATCGATAGAGGTTTACGACTGGGCAGTCATCAGACGGTCGCGGGTTGCAAAACAGTGAACAGCGCCCCACCGTCGCGATCCAGGTCCTGAAGGTCCAGGAGAAGCAAGCCACCGGATTCAGGCAGGGCGAGTTCTGTCTTGCTGGCGTTCATGGCTGCTGCAACTGCCTTTTTATTTCCCCACACTTTTCCGCGCCTGGTCACATCCGGACCATCTTCAGGGCTCGCGATGCTGAATTCGACCCGCCCACATCAACGCCGTCGCAAATGAGATTTCCACTTCCATGCAACAATGTAACAGCCATCGCTACTCCCTGTGTCTTAATCCTAATCATCCGAAGTCTAGCAGCTTGTCAGTTTTCGGAACCAACCTGCTTCGCTTTCAACTGCTCATTTAATAAGAGCTTAAGCCGGGCATTTTCCGCTTCCAGCTCTTCCAGTTCTTCGTCTGTCACCGGGCCGTCTTCGGTCTTTGGACCCGGCTTTCTCACGCGCCGTTGCTTTTGCGGCGATTTGGGAACGGGAGGTAGAGTAATGGCTTCATCCGCTCGCTCCTCCTTCCTCTCAGATTTCACAACCACTGACGGTTCTTCATGCGCCGGCGGATCTTCGGTAGGCGATACCACCTCCTGAAGAGGTGCCCGTTCAGCCTGCCGGGTTGCCTTGTCACTCACTTCATCGGGATCTTTGGTCGTAACTTTGATGGATAATCGCGTTGGCAATATAGGATCAGGCTGTTCAGGAGTTTCGCTGGCTTCAGGTCCAGCATCCGGCATTTCCTCCGGCAAAGCCGGCTTCTTCCGCGATCGCCAACTCTTCAACCCCGCAACGAGACGTTCCCCCAGTGACTTCATAGTAATCGACCTCCCTTTACCTGCCGCAACAGTACACAGAAATGCTGTCAGCTTAAGCGTGAAAATACAGTTGTTTTTGGCAACCATTGGGTCCTTACGCATGTCACCAGAACGCTTAAACATATCAGTTATCGAGGCTGGCAGGGCAGTCTTAGCGACCATTTCTCTATTGCTTTTCCAATCGTTGGAGCATTTTAAGCAACTGCCTGTTCTCCGTGGCCAATCTGGCGGCCAATTCACGTTTCAGTTCGGCATTTTCGATTTCCAGAGCTGACAATTCAGCCTGAATATCAGGCTCGGCAAACACCCGAATTGCCGCTTGTTGTTTCTGCGGAGCTGTTTTTTTCATACCACGTCGAACAGACGGCTTTTTCTCCCTGACAACAGAATTTTCCTCCATGTTTGCCGTTTGCAGCCCTTCCGTTGCAAGGGATGCTTCTTCCGGTTTCGAGGCGCCCATGTTGGAAAGTTCTGGCTCGCTCAGTGCCTCTTCAACCTGCTCGATGACCGGCTCGGCTTGCGCCACAACTTTTGTAGTGGCGTTCTTAGTTCTATGCTCGATCGGCTTGGGCAGATCAGGCTGGGCCCGAACCTCCACGGGAGATTGGGACGCATCGGCCTCCACTTGCCGGGCAATCGACTTCAGATCCAGATTTCCCCACAAAGATGACGAGCCCTTGCGAGCACGCTTGTTCTTATATTCAACGACAATATTACGGTTTGGATTTTTCATCCGTGAGTAGCTTTCCAGAGAAGATTTAAAGGTGCGCTCCGCGCGCGTCAAAGGGCTTTAGCAGTAGCTACATATTATGCGGTGGATTTTCAACGCCCAACAGAATGTCCGACCTGATCGGTATGCCCTGAAAGCAAGTCTATCTCATCTTGGGCACATGATGTACGCGGCCTTATTGTTACATCAACCATTGACCTGTATTTTTGACGCCTAAATGAATTTCCAAACATCGATCTGGAGAAGCAGACCATGGCAGACGAAACCATTGCAGCAGTAAATGAGACACCAGTTGAGGCTAGAACCGCAGAGCCTGTAGACATCCCGAAGACAGCCCGTGTGCCACGCAAAAAAGCTGAGCCAAGGCCCGCGAAGGCGGCTGCAGCGCCTGCCGCTAAAACCACCCGGGCCGCATCTGGACCAGTGAAAGCAGCCAAAGTTGCTTCAAAAGCAGCACCCGCTGCAACACCACCGGTAGAAAGCAAGCGCAACAAGTATACGCCGGCCCAGCGCGCCTCCATCCTTGCTTCGATCGAAAAAGCAACAAAAGATGGCAAGACCACTCTCAAGGCTGCATTGCAGCAATCTAAAGTGAGTGAGCAGACCTACTATAACTGGAAGAACGCTGCTACAAAGAAAGCGTCCGCGCCAGCGGCGGGGTCTTCCAGCGATGATCTTTCCAGCTTGGTTGCATTGGAAGCAGAGAACCTCAAGCTACGCCAAGAACTTGCTGCAAAGCTGCGTGCTGAGAATGAAGAGTTGCGTAGACGTCTGGGTCGAACCTGAGGCGAATTGCTCCGAGCATCTGCACCAGGGAGCTGTCAAAACAGATGACTTTGCACGTGTAAGTCATCTGTTCGCCTTTCGATGATGAAAATTCGAAGCTTTTGTTCTCTCCTTCCAATGGCTCTGTAATAAAGCCAAGAGCGAGGGTTACCATTCCGCACAACTTTTGGTCTGGATTAGTGCATGACGACCACCAAGCGTCACGGGCAGGATTTTGCTGACTGCCAATACCAAGCTGGAGTCACATCATGATTTTGGATCCCGCTCGGGCCGAGGCACTCTACAAAGCGATAAAAGCCCTGAATGAAGGGGGCGGCCAGCTACTTAACGCTTCCTTTGATGCATTCGTCCACGGTGAGGTAATCATTGATGTTTGCACCCACCCTGATGATCGCATCGAACTGCGATCTGCCGGCAATGTAACGGAAGTACACTACGACCTATCCGCTTTCGCAGCTGCCTATCGTTTGCAAGCGCTGTGATTGCTCAGGCGCAGGATGACACAGCATACGGACCGCTGGGCCAAAACTTAACACAAGACAATAGAAGAATACGCCTGGCCTATAGACCGGGTCATCGCCCAATGATGGACTTCTTTGCTATTCCCAAGGCCTTCCGCGCATTGTTCTCAGCTGTCTCCTCGGTCGGCGCGACAGACTGAATTGTGAGCCTGTCTCCGCCCTCCACGACAAAAATATTTACCCCCTTCAGGCCACCTACATTCGGAAGGCGGATAAGTCGTCCAACTGCAGGGGAGACATTAATTTTCTCGACCTTGAACCCGATCTTTTCGGAACTGACGTCCAACTCTTTGAGATAACCTTCGTCCGTTCTATTTTCGTGCCCTTGCTCGTCAACATGGCGATCGATCGCGATCATCAAATGCTGGTCGTCATCTGTTCCGCAGCAGGACATCCGGAAGTTAGTCGGTTCTTCCGCATGATGCGCGGAGGCATCAAATATTGACCAGAACTCTTGCTTGATGGGCGTCAGCTCGTGGATTTTGAAACCGTCGGCCCGCACTGGGACATTAATTCCGGCAAGTGCAACAGCGATGATGATCGCAATGAACGTTCTATTCTTCATTCAGGCACCAATACATTAACTTAAGCACGACGTTTGCGGCCGCTCGACCAAATTCAAGGGAAATCTGTAGCCCGTGGTTCTCTCCTTCAGGATATAGTCGAACAATCCACTGGTGAGGGGTGCCCCTTCCCTGACAAGAGGGAACCACAGGCTACCAAAAGAACCTGTCGCGTATCATGCCGAGCGGTTTCGTTGTTAGCGTGAAACATTGGGACTTTCTGGAAAACAATCGCCTGATCTGCATCAAATGTATAGTAAAGCAGGCCGCTTTCAGTTCATGGATAGCTAATAGTTGATCCTGAATGGCTACTGCCTCCGTTTTAAGGTCGTAACTTGACTGCGTATTCATCCAGAATTCGGGCGTGGTGCGGAAGAACTTTGCAAGGCGCAGAGCCGTATCAGGTGTAACGGCGATCTGTTCTGTCGCCAGTCGCTCAATGCGAGTGCGAGGGACATTCAGATTCCTGGCAAGCGCGCCTGCACTCATCCCGAGTGGGATGAGAAATTCTTCCCGAAGGATTTCGCCGGGATGGACCGGGGGCAATATACTGGTCAGGGCTTCTTTCCTTCAATGATAGTCAACAATTTCGATTTGTTCAGCGCCAGCATCGGTCCAAACGAAACAGATACGGTAATCCCCCCGTTTTTAACGGGGCTCGTCAGTAGAATTCACGCGGCCATTTTCAGTTTCTGTGCGGGCGTTACGCCGCCGATGCCCATATTGGGACGTTCGTTGTTGTAGGTCCATAGC
>NZ_JBQQAM010000013.1:0-125414 GCF_052246815.1 Brucella sp. RRSP16 | reverse complement strand
GCGAACATCACCCGTCAGCAATTCAACGTGTCGATACTCGTTAGACATAAGCCTATACCCAAGCCTGTGCTTGAGCCTTTCTGCTTATGCCGACTGTCCGGTCGAAATGGGGGGCAGTTCACCAACCCACCAAGAGTGACGACATCCGCCGCGATAGCGATCGGCGCAGTCACAACATCGGTAGCGATCCGAAAGAGACGATCAAACATGATTTTTTACCTCGCTTAGGCAACTTTTCTGGTGCCGCGCTGTTCGTTCCCGAAAGGAGCCAGTCATGCACGCTCAAACAATTTGGGATTTGGAAAGAGGATTTTGGCTGGAAGGCGTGTCTTTTTATGTGCAGCACTTACACCAGCAAGCATTGATGGTCCTACCATCCGTAGGCACCCTCAGTCGCAAATCCATTCTGGAGAGTTTGAAAGATGTGCCGAGGTGGGAAAATGTTCTCATGCACGACATGACGCTGGCCGAAGATAGTCATTGCATTGCTATTACATACGTAGCTGAGGCGCGACGCGCAGGCGAACCTTTATATCACGCGAATTGTAGCTCTGCGTATGTTGGTTCATCTGACTTTTGGCAATTGATACTGCATCATCAAACGCAGAGCCTCTAGCGAGCACACCGGCGCTCTCGCCGCTGAAATCGAATGGAACAATTAATCGATGATGCCCGTTCTCTCCTCGTAATCGAAAAGGAGAATGAAATGGCACAGACCACCGAAGGCATGCTTTCCGAACAAATCGACGCACTGCGCAAGGAAATCAGCAGCCTATCGTCCCGATTGTCAGATCATCTCGGGAATCTATCCGGCGCAACCGACGACGCCCTCGCGTCCACGAAGGACGCTGTGAATGTGCTCGCCGAAGGGGCACGTGAACATGGCCAGCGTGCTGTGCAATACGCACGAGAAAATCCCGGAACCGCATCGGCGTGGGCATCCGTCGGTCTGGTGGCCTTGGTTGCATGCATGCTCATGAAGGGCCGCGGCAGTCGTTACCGGTAGATTCCGTTGAGCCAGCCGGTTGAAACAGACTATCGCGGACCTTGCCGCCAGTCGGTATCAATCCTTCCTTCCTCAGCTTTATGGAAATACTGGGAGCAGACCAACCAACCCTTAATTGGTCTCAACAACAGAACACATGCAATCACGATGATCGGCAGGGTCGTGATTGCATGAACCCAGATCGGTGGATCAAAAACTGATTGCAACCAGATACCGAATAGCAGCGCAGGCACCGCGGCGATCGACATCGAAAAGAATGCGGGGCCGTCAGCGGGATCGGCGAACGAATAGTCCAGACCGCAAACCTCGCACTGCTTGGCTAGTGTTAGATAGCCCTTGAACAGGTGTCCTTGTTGGCACCTCGGGCATAGTCCTCGGACACCGGTACGAAACGGACTGTTCGTTGCGGAATACGTCATGTCTGGCTCCTCCAACTATCAATTAGGAGGACCCAACAATCAATCAAGCCAATCGTGCCGGCGGGGAGCCTACCGCAATAGGCTCAACCCGCCGAACCAGCAGCCGGAGGAGAAACGGCGCTGGAATAGTTACCCCACCGGCAATGCCGACAGGGGCGGCTCTTGTAACCGCACTGAAATGAAAAGGCCGCGCATGGCGGCCTTGATGTAGTCTTCCCCTCATTGGGGAGCTGAAGGGGATCGGGGTGCACTACGCAGGTTGTGCGATATTCCAGATATTTCGATACGCCAGTGGATGAAGCTCCAGATCGTCCATAGCGCCCTGAACCGCAGCTAGCCCGCGGAAAACAAGAGACCTTCCCGCTGCAGTTGCCTGCTTGTGCCTGAAGCCGTCTTTCTCGCCTATTTCGGCCAGCGTATGCCCGCCCAGCACCGCATCCTCAAATGGTTCGAGGAGGGGCCCAAGCCTTGACCGCAGATAGGCAAGTATCGGTCTTGTATCAATTTTCTCGAGCAGCAGATCGTCCGTGAATTTCAAACTGAGGCTCGGAGTTTTACCGGTCTTTGGAATTGGCATCGTGCCATCGTCGTTCTCGAAGTAAGCATCGACTTTGACATTCACCTTGCGCATTGCAGGAAGGGCATAAGCTCCTTTGCTTCTGCGCAGCTTGCCGGAATATTCGATTTCTCCACCTTTCACGCCGCCTTCCCAGTTTCGTGCGGCAGCGGCCTCTACATCTTCGACGCCCTTTAGGCGTTTGCTTTCTTGAGCAGCGTGCAGGCCTGCATCGTATCCGTAGTCTTGGCCCTTAAGCGGCTCGGCCTCGGCTATGGCTACAAGGCGCCGGTATCGCATAACTAGCTCGATAAAGCCGTGTAGCTTGTCTCGGCGCAAAACCGCCAGCAGTGGGAAATCCTCGTTATCATTCGCAGGAACGGCAGGATCTCCGATAGACTGGCGCTGTTTGATGCGTCGCAATTGCGTGGCCATTGCCTTGGTTTCCTGCTTGGCCCGTGCTGCTCGGTCCAGATAAATCACATTTCCCATCAAGCTGCCTCCTCATTCAGAAGATCCGACAGGTACACGCCGTCGACCGCATAGAACTCGAATTCTTCCCGGCGCTTAATTGCCGCCGTCTGCCAGCCTCTTAGTTCCAAGTCTCGTGCATACGGAGATGATGAATGCTGGTCTTCATCGATCGGGCAGTTGTCATTCGCGGCGAAATATTTGTCTTTCAGTTTCTGCTTCATGCTGCTTTCCCCTTCTCTTGTGCAAGCCACTCCAGAACGGCCGTAACGGCCTGCTCAGCAGCTTCTGTCGTTGTGGTGGCTCGGATGACCAGAACCGTGTAGCCAAGCCGCTGTAGGGCAGCGTGGCGGTCTTTCTGGGCCGGCGACAGTCTTCCCTGCCCGACCTTGTTCTCGATCATCAGCAGACGCCCGTATTCGCCATAGATGCGAAGGTCCGGTTCGCCGCTGGTCATTCCTGTTGCGATTGCCTGAGCCTGGGCTCTTGGCCCGCGCTTGCTGGCGTTCATGTCACCCGCCAGCAGGAACTGGCGTTGGTACTGTGGCAGTCGGCGCAGGCTGGCTACTTGTGCCGCCTGTAATTCCCATTCGAGCGGCAAGGCGGGCTTGGTGGTCACCTTCCCGGCCTTGGTGGTGATTTTGACGCGAGCGCCGTTGATACGGACGGTTTGTGTTTTGGTGGCGGTCGTGGTCGTAGACGTAGGCGCGCGTGTGCGGCTGCGTGCCATGTGAGCTCCTCGTGTTTATTGCGGTATGCCGTTGGTAGCGGCGAGAGGAGTGTGGAGTGCCTCAATAAATGTGGTGTTAATGACCGACGTAGCGTGGCGAAAATTTTCCGCCCGCTTCAAATCAGGTTGTATTCTGGAATTGGCAAAAATCAGGAAAAGTGCGCACTTCTCAAAACTCGAGAACTGCGCGCCGCGCGCTTTGTGCGTAAGTTTCGATATAAGAACACTTACGCACCAAAAGCAGCGTGCATTTGCGAACTTCTTTTAGGTCATTTCGAGAAGTGCGCAAGAAGAAGTGCGCAAACTTTTAGTTGTATTTTGATTGTGACACTGGGTTGTATTTTAGGCGACCTGGGCCGCTAACGGGGTGTTATCGTTTTGGGCCTCCAATGCCCTCTCGAACCAAAATACTGGCTTAGGAACCGTCGCATACGGTTCGAACCCTTGCGAACGCAACCATGCCACTTGTCGGGCATTGAATGATGGTAAGCGATAATCGCGGCAGGCTACTAACATGTGTTTGTAGTCGCGCCAATCTTCGAGTGATTTGGCGCCCTTCTCCCGATTGCAGGGCTTGCACGATGGTACAAGATTCTTGAGCGCATGGCTGCCCCCGCGTGATTGTGGAATCAAGTGCTCAACGTCAAAAATATCAGCAAGTTTTTCTCCGCAGTAGTAGCATTTGCCATTCGTCTTCGCCCATACAGATGGCGCTATCAGGGGTCTGATCGACGCCCAGCTTAATCCGTTTGTAATCATCAATTCTCCATTTTTGAGGGAAACGGCTGACTTTAAAAAGGCCTGCTCGTCGCCTGCCATTCTATCGCACCCCGAGTGGAATCCCGTTAATGGTGGCGAAAAATCTTGGCTACGGCTTTACGGCCGGGCGACAGTTCGCGTTAGCCATGACACTGAAGCCAATACTCATGCCGCATCATGGCCGGCCATGAAAACAAATTAACTTATATTTTTCAATAGATTAAGACATTTTAACACTGAACACGTGTACAGATTTGACAATGAATAACACCGATACAATAATTGATACCACCAAGTAAATATGAGAATAAAATGAAACTAACAGCCCGCCCTAAAAATAAAAAAGGTGAAACTAGAACATTGAGTGAGCAATCACTTGTAACTGATATTGTAGAAGATTGGATTGAGCAGAGGATACTGCCGGGTGCCGACGGTTCAATAAGGATAAAATTCATAGCAACAGGCATAGATAATGAAAATGCCTCTTATGAATACAATATTCGCCTTACAAAGGAAGAGGTAGCAGAAATAGCCTCCGCTCACTTCCTGCAGCCGTTATATGAAAAAATTGGTGCTCAGGCGAATAAAATTGCAGAGTTGAAAGATAAACTAGAAATGGGCGCGGATCATGAAGGCGCTGACCTATAAAGCATCCTCCTGCTGTCAAATCTCCTAAATACGAAAAACCCCGCTCGATGGCGGGGTTTCTGATTGGATATCCCGCAATGCAACTATTTAGAGAACGGTTGCGTGTCGGAGCCGGATGCAAGCTTCTTACCTGATGAATCCAGAGCATTCACTGTGATTTTGTAATAATGGACTCCGCTCGGTGGGCACGGCCCCTTGTAGCGGAATGCACCATATGGAATCTGCGCTTTTCCAGTGTACGCCACTTTGCCGCCGCCATGGGTGAAGTCGATTGCGTTCTTATCGATCATCTTGAACTCTAATGTCTTTGTCCCCGCTGGCACGCCAGAAACCGAAATGGGTGGCGACTTCGGGTCAAAGCACTTCTTTGTCGGTCCCCATTGGAAAGAAACACCTAAATCCGCAGCCATGGCGCTCGACGCACACAGCGAGACCGCCAATGCAATTACCAGTTTACGCATATTGCCCTCATTAATGCCCCATGAAGGGAACAGCCCCTCATCCCCGAGCTACACCGAAAGATATCAACGCCCATTTCCGATTCGCGTCAATGGTGCATTTCAAATATGAAAGCGGAGCCGAAGCCCCGCTTTCACGATTTAATTTCCGGCCGATATCACGTTGAGTCAAACAAGCGCCCCTCTCCCTGGAGCTGCAGCAGCGGTGCGGTAAACTCTGCGCTAAAGCCTTCGGGTCTATATTCGGACCTAACTTCCCCCGAACCAAGAAGCCCCATTCTTATGAGTTTGGAGCCAAAACCCGACTTTGTCGGCGGGGCTACCGGCGGTCCTCCGATTTCGATCCAATTCATTGAGAAAACCGGCTCAACCTGCCTTTTGGATATAGCAACGTTCAGTTGCACCTGCCCCGTAGGATTAGAAAGCGCACCGTACTTAATCGCGTTTGTTGTCAATTCGTGGACCAATAGCGAAATGGTCGATGCGCCCTTCGGGCCTACCGATACATCTGGCCCTGCCATGTGAACGCGATCGTCTACTGCAAGCGCAGTTGTTACTCCAGATACGATCTGACGCAACGAACCTTCCGAGCTTTTGCCGAGCCTCAGTACATCATGCGCGTTCCCCAACGCAGAAAGCCGCTTTATGAATGTATTAATGACCTCTTCATCGGCATTGTTATTGAATGTCTGGCTCGCAATAGCGGACACCACGCTGAAGGTATTCTTGATGCGGTGAGCGAGTTCGGTATTCAGAATCCGGGCGTGCTTTTCGGCTTCCACTTTTTGCGTGGTCTCAATGACCGTGTCGATCATCCCGCCGACCCGACCCTGTTCATCAAAGATTGGGCTGTAGCAGAATGTGAAATAGCATTGTTCATCATATCCGTGTCGATCGATCACGAGCGGAAAGTCTTCGATAAATGTCGCCTCGCCAGCGTAGGCTTTCTGAACCATGGGCAGCAACTCATCCCAAGCCTCCGACCAGATATCGCGGAACGATGCTCCCATGCAGTTCTCTTTTTCCCCGAGAATTGGTCGGAAAGCATCGTTATAAATCGTCGTAAACTCCGGCCCCCAAATGATTGCTTTGGGAAAATGCGAAGCCAACATCATCTGTACTGCAGTGACCAAGTGCGCCGGCCAACTCGCTGGCACCCCTATGGGGTTCCGGCTCCAATCCAACAGCCGAATTTCATCAGCCGACTGACCACGCGCATGCAGGAAGGGCACCGCACTGTCCATAGTGTATTCCAATTTGTTCGAGGAAGATTCGTAGGCGGCACCGCCTAATCTTATGAGATAGGGCACGCAAATGCGAGCGGCAAAGTTATACTGGCATCAGTTGAATCAAACCGCCCGCACAAACGACGTCGTTTTCCGCTGCACTGGATCCCGCTCCTCGACCTTCGCCAGGAAACCTTCCTTGAAGAGTGCCTTGGTAATAAGGCCCGCACGCTTCTTCTGCACCTCGTCGTCGATATCCAGCCCCAGCGCATATGCCACCGCATGTCCAACCCAGTCTTTGGCCTGCGGCGCCTGCTTGTACATGCCGCCGTTCACTGCGCCACGGATTGCGTCTTTCTGGTCATCAGTCAGCCCTTCGGCAACTTCCTCGCTGGACGGCCAATGCCATTCCGTCACGACCGGAGCGTGGTCCTGGGGCTGGGTCAGGCCGCGCCCGTTACCAAGCGCCACGCTTTCGATATGCCGCCAGTCCAACCGGTGTGACAGCGGTGTAAGGTTCGACTTGCCATAGGCGATCGAGAAGTAGCCGAACCGTTCCATACCGGGAATGCCCGCCTCATTGGCTTGCGCTTCTGACATGCGGTTAAGCACGCGCACTGAACGCGCTGCGCCGATCAGCGCCACCGCGCCGCGAGCATCTTCGACGGTAGCCTCGCGATCGCTGACCTTGCGTAGGTGGTGCACGATGTCGATGGAGCAGTTCGTGTAATCCGCGATCTGCGCCCAGAGCTTCGCGACCTTGTCGATTGCGCCGTTGTCGTTTTCATTGACCTGGTGCGTCGACACAAATGGATCGACGATCATCACGTCAATGCCATTGGCAAGGATGGTTTCGGCAACAGCCTCGACGATCGGCTCTTGGATTTTGACTCCCTTCTTGTCGTCGATAGCAACGACCAGTTCCTGCTCTCGGCCGCTGTCGAGGAACAGGTGTTCATCAATATCTTCAGGCTTGAGATTGAAGTGGATGCACGCCGCCATGATGCGCCGCTCCAACTCGTCGCGCGGATCTTCGACATTGAACAGCCAGACCTTAAGACGGCGGGGCGGCTTGACGCCGTTCAAGGCTTTGCCCGAAGCCATTGCCAGCGCTTCCACGATGCTATTCGCTGTTTTGCCAAGCCCGCCGGGCGCAACCGTCACCGAGACGTACTTGCGGATGAAGTGCCGACCGAAAGCAAACTCGCGGCGTGGCAGCGTCGACGGGTCTTTCCACTGGAACGGCGTGGCTGCGAGGATGGGCTGCTCGGTGGGTTCTTCTTCGATGGGCGGCAACTTCTCTGGATCAATCTGGACGGTCGTCACCAGTTCTTCGGGGTTGACCTCTCCGCCCTCCACCTTCGCCCGGGCGTTATCGAGCATGCGCGTGATATCCACGAGCTTGGTATTGTCATTGACGGCTTCCGGAGCCTGACGCGGATGCATCTTGCCGGCCTTCAGGCCGTTGTCGATCGTCTTGCAGCAACGCGGGAAGTCCCTGCCCCAGCCGCGCGCCACGTCCTGTAGCAAGGCCCGCGCTTCGGATTCCGCCAACGCCCCAGCACCGACGAACGTTCCCAGGCGGAATGCAGCGTCGTTCAGACGATTGTTGCGGTTGCCATGGGCTCCATGGCGAGGTCGTCGAGCTCGGATTGTACCGCACGCTCGACGTACCGGTCGTTGATCGTGCCCGAGACCGACGGCGCCACCGTGTAACTGTCGTATGACCGCGGCAGGACAAGCTCCAGCAGCCAGTCCGGCGCATCGACGGGCTCCATATCGACCAGCCAGCGGTAAGGCTGGCCGACAGCAGGCACACTGCCAGCGGCAATGACGTACCCACCGTCGCCACGAACATCGATGCCAGCGCCCAGTGCGCCACGATTGCGGACGCCAGCCTTGTGTTTGAAGAAGTAATGACGGCCGCCGCTCGTGGTTTCAGCCGTGAGCGTGGCAGGCAATGCACCGTGCTCGGCTTCCAATGCCGCGAGCGTATCTGGCCCGCCGTGCTTCGGGTCGATATCCAACACCCACGCACCAATAGGCGCACCGGTCGGCACGCCGATCATCGCGCCGGGATTTCGGCGCCAGAGTTCACGAACAATTCGCTCATTCAGCGTCGCACCGCGGAACCCGTTTGAGGTCAGCGGAGTTTTAGTCGCGACGATTTCGATAAGGCCGTCCTCGTCAACGAATTCCTCATCGGCGGCACGGCATGGAAATACAGGCCAGTTGCGCGCTGCGTAAGACAGAGCGACGTCGAGCATGGGGTCGGTATCCGGTAATACAGATTGCTGCATGATTACCTCGGGAGGGAAAGAGATGTGTAAAGACTACGATATGCTTCAGAGCGGTGATGGCACGTGGTCCATTGTTGCGAAGTCCACGCGGCGGCCGATAACATTCAAAGGCCGGTTACAAATTGCGTTAACAGAAGACGTTGCCCAGCAAGCTTTTTCGATACTCGATCGCGTCGAACATGAGCGCGAACAACAGTTGCGAGACGGCCGACTGATGTAGGGATGACCGCCTAAGCTCCTGCGATTTAAACTGGAAAACCGCTGGTTGTTTTTGTAGTGCTTAACCCTGACTTTAAACGGGGGGGGTAAGCATGACTTGGGGCTTTGTCGTTGGCAGACACTATAACAGGCGAAACGACGTTCATCGTCAGTTTGCTGGCCAGCAACAGGGTGGCATCGTTACTCCGTCCAACCAAAACGTTGTAATTATCATCACCGGCAAGGCTGGCAGTCATTACGGCTATGAAGACCAACACCTGCCCGATGGACGTTTTGACTATTATGGTGAAGGTCAAGTCGGCGACATGGAAATGGTCCGCGGCAATAAAGCAATTCGCGACCATGCTATGTTGGGCAAGGATCTACTCCTTTTTGAAAGCCTCGGGAAAGGCAAGGATCTTATCTTCCTGGGCAGCTTTATCTGCGAGAGTTGGCGATGGGGACAGTCGCCTGATCGCAACGATGATATGCGCAAAGCCATTATCTTCGAACTTAGAAACCTCGAGAACATTGTTGAAGCCGTCGACGATGAACAGCCCGTTCCCGCTGTCGATTTAGCAGCTATGCGAGATCTTGCTCGACAAGCAGCTGGAAGCCGCGAGGGCAAAGCGTCAACTCGTACCATCTATGAGCGAAGCCGACACGTTAGAGATTACGTGCTTGCTCGGGCTAACGGTTATTGCGAGGGTTGCGGCTGCCAAGCGCCCTTTCTGCGCATCAACGGCCAACCGTACCTGGAACCTCATCATATCCGTCGAGTGAGCGACGGCGGCCCTGATGATCCCGCATTCGTGATTGCGTTGTGCCCTACTTGCCATCGCAAAGTTCATCACGGCCAAGGTGGCTCCACATACAACGATACGTTACTCAAGAAGATGCCATCGATCGAGCCGCCGAACGGAACTTAGAACGGCGCCTCCGTCAACGCTTCCCGCATCCCCCGCCCGCAGCCTTCCCACGCGGCTTTGACAAGCATGCGCGCTTCCAGTTCGTCCATTTCCTTAAGGTCGGTTTTGCCAAGCTCTTGAAGGTATGAACCAACCGCCTCGACGCCCGTATCAAGGGCGCTAAGTTCGTAAGGGTCCAATCGCCGGCGATGCCGAATATGCTCGGCAACGTCGGCGCATTCCTTGCACAGCCAGCGGATAGGCTCGCGGTCAGTTTGCACGCCGAGGCCGACGGCGTGTCGGGCGCAGACGTGGCACTGTTCGGGATGGCTCATGCGGCGTCTCCGAATAGGCTGGCCTGTAAGGGAGGCTGGTTGTCATTCGCCGGTTGCGCTTTCGCGGCAACAGGGCGCGCTTCTGTAAAGTCAACGCAAACGATCTCGCACATTGGAGAGACGCCTTTCCATTGATCGATGAAATAGGCGGTATCGACACCGCAGCCTGTATCGAAATGCAGGCCAGTCTGCTCCTGAAACTTAACGGCCTTGCCACTGGTTTGTCGCTCATAGCTCTGCCGTCCGGAATAATTGAATCCAGCCGACATTTGCGGAACGATGAACGTGCCGTAGTCTGCCAGATGGGACGCAATATCAATGACGTGGAATTCGAAGTCCTTTCCGCTGTACCTCGGGGAATTCTTGCTCCGCTTGATATTTCCGAATGGAGGGTTGCTAATCGCACTGTCGAAGTGCCCCAGTCCCATATCCAGAACGTCAAACACGTCAGCATGAATCCATTCTGCCTCTGGCAGGAGCTTTTTCCCGACCTCTAGATAATTGGCATTACGCTCAACGCAGGTGATCTGCGGCCTGCTGTCATTGAATCGGCTGCGTTGCCAGATGGCGTAAGACAGCATTCCAATCCCGGCGCAGAGGTCGATGATACGACCGCCACCGGCATCTATTGCAAAATCAAACGCCATGTCGAATGGTGTGAAGAAAGCGCCTGCAGCGCCGTTCACGTGGTTCGCGCCTTCGTTCCAGTTCCTGTAGACAAATTCTTTATCGTCTTCCGACAGCCGTTCTTGCCGTAGGATGGCGACTGCTTGAGAGTGGGCTTGAGCCTGTGCCCTTGTAAGCTTAGCCATTAAGCCACCCTCCCCAGCAAATCCTGATTGTCGTTTGCGGCCACATACTTGCCCGCCTCATTGCCCCACGATGACCATCCCGCCCACGCTTGGCGTGCGAACAGCTCAAGGTACGGACCGTCAACAAGCCGCTCAATGCGGTCGTACTGTTCGTCAGGCTTGCGACTATGCTCACGGCGCGGCGCTTTGATCAACGAACGCACGCCTTTATTAAGACGGCGCGGCTTGCCTCGTTTGAACAGATGGCAGATTTCGACTTCCTGTCGCGTCCAATAGCCCATGCCCATCCGGCCCTTGTCCCAGACAAAAGCCACGCTGACAGGACGGAAGCCCCACGATGCAGCCACATCGAATGCTTCACGCTGCAGGTGTGAAACGGTCCACATGAACAGCAAGCAGTCGCGGGCGCATACCTGTTCGACAGGTAGCGCCTTGATATCGTCAAGCGACATCACGCTGTAAGGCTGGCGACCTCTAGCCGGCGCGACATTCTTTTTGCTGTAGGTTCTAAATGCCCATGGCGGGTCCGCAAGTACGCAGCCGAAAGGCCAGCTTGGTAGCGGTTCATTCATTTTCATCTCCTCGTGTTTCGTGGTGGTAACCCGCCAGTTGGTGGCCTGGCGGGGTGTTGGTTATAGACTGGCGCCCCCGCCGCATTGCTGCGCGGCAGCAATCGGGCGCGTCAGGTCAGGAAACCAGTCGTCATAGGTGGCGACGTTGGCGCGGCCATCTGCCGATGAGTTCCAGCCACACGGGCATTCGTATTCATCGTTGATGTAAAGGCCGACGCCTACATCAACGCATTCGGCTTCTGCCGTTCCGCCGCACTCAGGGCACGGCATGAATTGGTCGCCGTAGTTGCTCACAACACCTTCTCCATGCAGGCGCGCATAACCCCACGCAGTTCATAGAAGTTGCGTGCTTCATCGATGGCATTCAGAAGGTGCTCGCGGTCCACTCGTTTCCTTGCCTCGTCCAGCCCCACCCCTTGCTCCCGCAAGCGTTTGATGCGCGGGACATAATCCGCGGGGTCTAGCTTTCCAGTCATGCCATATCCCGCAATTGCGCCTCACAATAGGCCACCCGTTTGTGCGCCTCTTTTATTTGCCCCTCCCAATGTTCGCGTTCTGAGGCTTTACGGGCTACGGTTTCTTCTGGCGTTTCTGGGCGGTTATATGCGACGATGAATTTGGGTGCGCAGTCGTATTCATCGACTTCAACATACGCATCGCCCCAATACTCTTGCGGGATTTCAAGGCGTGCCTCAATCATCGCATTGATGATGTCGTCAAGTTTGCGCGGTATGTATCCGTTCGGCGCGTCGCCAAAACCCCAGTGGCGGACGATTTTTTCTATGGTATGATCCATCACGCCGCCCTCACCGTCACGCTTGGCTGGCCTTCCCGCAGAACTGCCCCCGGCACATCTTCGCCAGCATCCAGCGCCGTCTTTATCGCCGTCTTGTCGGGCTCACGCTTCAGCTTCACAACGTTATCCGGCAGCATGGATTCATCGACAATCTCAACCCCGGCGCGCCCTTTGCTGACCGACACAGTTGCTTCCGGCAGGCTAACTTTGTTCAGGTCAGCAGCCTTCAACAGGCGCAGCAACAAGGCCCGCATGGCGTCCTTGCGTCTGGTGTATCGTTCTTTTCGCGCAGCCAATTCCTTCGTGCGCTCCCCAATAGCTAGCGCCATACTGTTGGCATCGCGCTCAATTGCTACGATCTTGCCGAGCACGCGATAGGCGTCTGTCTCGCCTTCGATTGTGTCGGTGCGCAGTTCCTCATCTTCGGCCAGTTCTGGGTATGCCGCAACCAAGTCGGCGAATTCCCGTTCCAGCACGGTCACATCATAAGCTAGGTAATTCTGTGCTTTCGTGTTGTCGGCTTTGTTCTGCATTGTTGCTCCTCGTGTTTCGGTGGTTGGTTGGTTAGTCCGGTAGGTAAGTTAACATGCTTCGCGGCGCATCCCGTTAATGGATTGGTTTATTTTGATAAACTTAATCCTACTGTTTTAGTGTAATTAATACTTGGATTTAACTGTTGCATGCGACGGTTGTTTATGTATATTCGCGCCACTCTTGGGAGGGAGTTAAACCGCCCAGGCGCGCGCCGTCCGCTGCCGGGCGGTTTTTATTTTTTCCTGCATATCTGCTATGCGAATTCGCCCCTTGCAACGCGTGAGTGGGCCGCCTATTTACGCCTCGTCCGGTTTTACTCCTCCTCCCAAAAACCGGACCCTAAGCGCGGTACTCCTCCTCCCAACCGCGCTTTTCAGATCGGCCCGCTTCGCTCCTCCTCCCAATCGCGAAGCGGGCTTTTCTATTTCATGCAGTTGCGGTGCCCAATGTTGGCAACCGTTACATTCTGTTATTTCACCATTCGCTAATATGTCCATATCCTGGTGCCGCAAACCTTCTCTGGAATGCATCCGCATCGCATGAACCAGAGCCCCCGCCCCAACATGCGATGCGGAACTCTCTAGAACGGAATATCGTCATCCATTACGTCAGCCAGCCCGGCAGATACTCGGCCATAGTTTGCCGTAGGCACGTTGTCGTTGCTAGCCTCTGGCTCGTTGTCATTCGCAGTGCCCGCAATAGCGTCGACCACTTCCCAGTATTTCCCGTTGGGTTTCACGACGATCTCGGCTGTCGGCAGCAATTCGTTCTGGCGCTCCATGAATTCCAGCACGGTTTTCGGGAACGGTGCCTGACCGCCATGCTTTCGCCACCACCTGTCAGACTTTGACTTAAAGAAGCCGGTATGGGCTGGGCCGAGCCATTCGTTGATTGGCGACATACCAACCCAATAAGACACCTTCACGCTGTCCTGCTTGCCGCCCTTGCCTTCGTGGTATGCAAATGTGCGGCGCTCCACCTGGCGGGTGCTGGCGTTGTCCTTCGACAACATCGGCACGTCTTCGGCCTGCGCAGATATCTTCGGCGTTTCGTCGACCGGGAATTCATATCCGCAGTCAGGACAGGTATGCAGCGAGGCATGGATCAGCGAGCCGCAGCCTACTAAACCACGATCGTCAGGCTCTTGCGGACATTGCTTAACCGGCGCTTCCCCGTCGCCTTTTTTCATACCGGGCGGCGTGACAGCATCGATCGGGCCGTGCTTGCGAACAACACCCGCGAAATCCAAAAAGAGGCAGTTCTCCTTGCCGGGATAAAGCCGCAGACCGCGCCCCGCCATCTGGACATAAAGGCCCGCTGATAAAGTCGGGCGACAAAACGCGACCAGATCGATGATCGGCAGGTTCGTGCCGGTCGTAAGCACCGAGTTGTTTGTCAGAGCGCGGATCTTGCCAGCCTTGAAGTCAGCCAGAATCCGGTCGCGCTCACCGGTTGGGGTGTCGCCGGTCACCGTCTCACAGCTAAATCCCCGGCTGCGAATTTCATCCCGCATATGCCGGGCATGTTCGACGCCACTGCAAAAGCACAGCCATGCCTTGCGCTCCGCACCCGACGCAGTGCCATACGTGACGATCTCATCGACCACGGAAGCCGTGATATCGTCTTTATCGATAGCCGCCTGCAGAGCGTTCTGCTTGTAGTCCCCGCCCTGCTTGCCAACGCCGGACAGGTCGAAGGCAGTCGCCATGCCCTTTGAAATAGGACGGCAGAGATAGCCTTCCTCGATCATCTCGCCAATCGGCTTTTCAAAGCAGATGTCGTCGAAAAGCGCGCCGTCACCTTCCGTCAAAAGCCCCTCGCCCAAGCGATAAGGCGTGGCCGTGAGGCCGACCAGCTTCAGGTCTGGGTTGATGGCGCGCAGGCCTTCAATCAATTTGCCGTATTGCGTTTCCGAATTTCTGGGCATCAGGTGGGCTTCATCGACCAGAACGACGTCGATATGCCCGATCTGGTCGGCTTTGTTTGCGATGGTCTGCACGCCGCCGAAAACGATCTGCGCCTTCGCATCCCGCCGGCCTACGCCAGCCGAAAAAATGCCTGCTGGCGCGAACGGCCAGATGTTCAAAAGCTCCTGATAGTTCGAGAGAATAAGCTCGCGAACATGAGTCACCACGAGCACACGCATGTCGGGCCAGCCTTCAATCAGCTCCTTGCAGATCGTACCCAGCACGAGGCTCTTGCCGCCGCCCGTCGGAAGCACGATAAGAGGCGAGCCGGGTTGTTCGCGCCAGTAGTCGTAAAGGCCGTCAACCGCGGCGCGTTGATAGTCTCTTAGATGGAGCATAAATTGATCCCTGAACTTCAAATAAGTGAATGGATTGCTCTTGTGTCTGCCACTGGTGCGATCATCGCTGCTTCATTTGCGTGGTGGGCTGCGAAACAGGCCAAGCGACAGGCTGATGCGGTCCTCGGCGATGTTCCGCCCTCATTCGGGGCCTATCAACTACCGGACAACAAGAAAGACTATAGAAATAGGCTGGCGATTGAGATCGTAAACCATAATAGACTACCCCTATTCCTCCACTCTTTAAGATTAGAGTACCCACGCGGCGCTGTTATTCATCGCGACACTGACAACACTCGAGACCTGTTAAACGCGCTCTATGATTCGATCGTCTTAGATAAGACTGAATACTCTTTCGATGTTCCGCTGCGTTTATCTGGCCGGTTCAATTCCGAATTACCATCCGTTTCGACATCAATATTTAACGTCAGTTATGCATCAAATCAGGACCCATTCGGGTTCGTCGTTGGCGTAAGAATTCAGTACAAACTTGACGGCGAGAGACATCTTCATACCGCGAATGTCTCTGCCCAATTCGAACCCATCGATCCGGATTAATCTCCCTTCACCCCATCCACCCAAATCTCACCCGTCGCCAACCGGTACGTAACGGTCTCCGCAACCTCGTCCGCATCGATCTGCTCGCCGTTTATTAGCCCCGGCAGATAGAGGTGTGCCGGGCAGCCGTCGCGCTGCTCGTCGATCGACAATGGCTTGTTCCAGCGTGCGCATGACAAGTGGCAATCACCGCCATGCTCGGGCTGGACATGAAGGCAGGTGCGGCAGTTCACGCGCGGCTGGACGCCTTCGTGGCAGACTCCATGGTGCTTGCAGAACACGCAGCCGAAGAACTCCGGATCTTCGCTGATACGGCTGGCCGGCTCGTCCGAAAATACGATGCGTTCGCAGCGTGCCAGCAGTCGAAGGCAGAATTCAACGTCGTATTCGATGCGCTCGGCATAAAGCGTGTCGGTGTTCTTGCACGACGCCAGATACAGGCAGCGCGTCAGGCCGAAAGCCTGCATCCCGAGCTGGCACTGGGCGTAGTGAAGTGGCTTAGCTTTCTGGCAGCCGTGCTTCTGAAGTTCCTTGATGCCCTTCTCGTTGCTCGACTTGAATTCCAGCAGGTGTTCGGTCTTCGGCGCTTCGGGTACGCCCATTGCCTTGCCGTCGCACTTGCCACGGACAAACCCAGAAACCAGCCTGATTTTGTCCTGTTGTCCATAGACATCAACGCCGATGCGTTCGAGGTCGGCAACGAGGCGGTCTTCCTCGATATTGCCGGTGGCGAACAGTCGAAGCTGGCGACCCGAATGAACCTCATGCGCTGAGACCCAGCGGAAGCCGTACCACAAGGCGCGATCGCATTCGGTGCCGGCCTCACCCACACTGATACCCCACGGGTCCCAGGACTTAGCCTGGGCCTCGTAAGCTGCGTAGATGGCGCGGACGGTACTGGATTCAGCTTTTGGGAGGGGAGCCATTCTTAAACCCTCAGAGGCATCAGCACGCCAGTCCACTCGCCCTCGCCTTTGACGACGGCAGGCGAGCCTGCATCGCCGAGAGCAAAGCGCACGTTTGCTTCATCCAACGCGCCAAGCATGTCGTTGACGTACCGGGCGTTAAAGCCGATTTCCAAAGGCTCGCCTTCGAACGTCGCCTCAACTTCATCGCTAGCCTTGTCAACCAGCATCAGTCGCAGCACATCGCCGACGGCGAATTTCACGGCCCGCGATTTGTCGTCCGCAACAGCAGCGACACGTTCGACCGCCTTCACAAGCGCCTGCCGGTCGACGGTAAGCACGTTGCTATTGCCGGTTGGAATAACGCGCACATAGTCGGGGAACGTGCCATCGATCAGCTTGGAAGTGATAACCGTCGAGCCAGACGTGACGCGCACTTTGTTCTGGGAGAGTTCAACCGTAACAGCGCCCTTCGGCAGCAACCCGACCAGCTTGCGCGGCAGGATCACGCCGTAGTCCAAGTCGCCGGTGGGGCCGACATTGCGCATCAGCCGGTGCCCATCGGTTGCGACAGCCACCAAGCGCTCTTCGACGGCATGCAGATAAACGCCAGCCAGGTAATAACGGGTCTCGTCCGTCGAAATGCAGTGCACACACGGCGCCACAAGCGCGGCCAGATCCAGCTCGAGCGTCGTGTCGAACTTCCCAGCACTAAAGGACGGGAAGTCCTCTGCGGGCAAGACATCGAGCTTGTAACGGCTGCGACCCGAAGCGACGGCAAGGCGGCCTCCAGCGCTAGCTGCGTCGAGCTCAAGGGTAATGTCGCCAGTCGCGCGCTTTGCGATATCCGCAAGCATCTTGCCGGGAACGGTTATGCTGCCCGGTTGGCAGTCGAGCACCGGTAAACTGGTCGTAATCTCCACGTCCAGATCGGTACCGGTCAGGCGCAGCTTGCCGTCCTCGACTGCCAAGAGCACGTTGGCAAGAATAGGAATCGTGTTGCGGCTTTCGATGGCACGGTTGACAGTTGCCAAGGCGTGCGCGAGCTGTGAGCGGTCAATGCTGACTCTCATCAAAGTCTCCTCGTGTTCGGTGGTAGAAGGCGCGGCTGGCAACCGCGCCTGTTGTTTAGCTTAGCCCCAAGGTCGCTTCTTGCCTGCCGCAGCAGCCGTTGGCGCCGGCTTATTGCTGTTTGCCGCAGCCGGTCGGTTGTCATTGGCCGGGCGGGCCTGCGCTACGGGCTGGTTGGCGTCGATCGAAGGCTGGGGGACGTTGCCCTCATCGGGGAAGTAGTACTTCTTGATCTCGGCGCGAGCCGGGTATTGGCCGTCCTTGGAAGGCTTTCCGAGACCAATCTTTGCCGTAAACGCCTTGAAGTGCAGTTCTTCGGAATCCTCGACTTCCGAGACGCCGATCGCTCGGCAAAGGCTCGCGAACTGACGCTGTCCGATCTCTTGCGCCTGCGCGTTCTTGTGTTCCAGATTGTAGAAATTGAAGACCTTGCGGCCCTTGTATTCCTCAGGGCGAAGAACCGTCATCGTTGTCTTGAGGCCGGTACCGTTTGCGCCTTCCTTGACCTCCGACGCCTCGATTTCCAGTTCATAGTCGCCGTTCGGCAGCTCTTCGTAGTCGCGTTGCTCCGTATCGTGAGCAGTCGCATCAAATCTGCTGGCTAGTTTTGCCATCTATATATTCCTCGTGTAGTTGGTGGTGTGGTAGCGGCGAGGCCTACGCCTTCGCCCGATGAATGGCCGGGCGAAAGAACCCGCCGATGAAACCAAGCGAAGCGCCGATCTGCCACATCGCAAGGCCCGCCGCGTTGATGCCAACCGCGGCAAGGAAGGCGTGGATTGTTTCTGCGAAAAACAGGCCTACAACCCAGCCGACGAACGCGCCACCGAGAACGCCGATGAGCGGTGCGAAGAAGAGGATGGCTGCGATTGCTACAAGGCCAGCTAGGGCTTTTTCCATTAGGTTTTTCCTATCTTCATAGGATTGGTGTTGTCGTTGGCTGGTATCGCCAACGACGGCTGGAATGGCGCATCAAGTTGGGCGCCCTTCCTGATATTGTCCGCTGCCCACAAGGGCCTCAGATTGGACAGAGCCCAGCATTTCTGGAAGTCGATGTCTTCTGGTTTTTCATAGTTAAAGACCGATCGCGGGATGACGTGGTCTATGTGCCAGCCATCGTTTCCATAGTTGCCCCAAGACATTCCGGGCAGAAAACACTTCTCAAGATGAGCTATAAGTTCATCGACGGTATACCCAACTAGAGATTCCCATTTCCGACCGGCCTTTTGGTCTTTCAGGCTTTTGTATATTCCAACCTTGATGGTATTTGCGACTTTCCACTCTGGCGAATTTTTCTTCTTGGCATACGCCCTTGCCCTTTTTGCGATCACCTTATCTGGGTTTCGTCTCTCCCATTCTTTTCCGTAACCTGGATTGTCTTCGTGGAATTTCCTATTTATTTCCCTACGCTTCTCTGGGTTTTCTTTTTGCCACTTGGACACTCTGGCCAGTGCATCTTCTCGGTTGGATGCGTACCATTCCGCCCAATAGTTTGGGTTTTCTGCGATCCGCTTTGCGTAGTCTTCTTTGTTCTTATTGGGATTCCTAGCCCTATACTCGGCGTCAGTTTTGCGCTTGCATACCTTGCAGATGCTGCTGCGCCCGTCCTTGCGGCTTTTGTTGCGGTTGAATGCAATGACGGGCTTCACCTCTCGGCATGCTGTGCAGGTTTTCACCTGCGCCTCGCGTTCGCCCATTTTTTATGCAGTCTCCTGCCGGCCATTGTCATTGGCTAGAGACCAGTATCGCGCCAAGTCATCGAAACCCTGTCCTTTTTTGTAGGAAACGGTATCCGGCATGCTGAACCGGTTCTTCGCAACGAACCCCGCACCTTCGTTCAGGTGTATCTGTCGCTCTTTGCCACCTTCGGCATGAGCAACCTTCGTTTGACGGGCGACCTCTTTTTCTTTGATCGAAACGCGGTAGTTCAAGAACGCAACGATATCGACTTTTTCGCGAACCAGTGCGTTTGCTCTTTTATGTAGTTTGACCGAATATCTCGAGTATGGATCTGTGATAGGGCTGTCAAAGCGGACAATCTCCGGGTGCGCGAGCATCACCACGTATATTCCAGCCCTCGCCAGAGCCGACACGGCGGCCATCAGCTCATTCCATTCGGTGTCGGCCTCAACATACCCGCGGCCGAACCCAGGTTCTTCAATACTCGCCACGCCCAAGCGCGCGCATGTCGCACGCCAGACAAGTGGTTCCAGCCCGTCGAGGCTGTCGATAATCACGGTGCGCCGGTCGTGCTCTTCGGTCAGCAGTTCGCCGATGACGTTCAGCAGATCGTCGAAGGATTCAATTGTGCCTGGCGTTGCCATTTCGATGTCGGACGGCGGGCGCTCACCTTCGGTTGCGAGATAGATCGGATCTGGAAATTCTGCCGCGAGCGACGTTTTGCCGATGCCATCGACACCGTAGAGAAGTATCACAGGCGGATCGTTTCTCTTGGTCGACTTGAGGCTTGAAAGAGATAGAGCCATAGGTCTCCTCGTGTTCAGTAGGTGTGGTGGGTAACGGTGATTGCGGCGATGACGGCCGCAAGTATGAGCCAGCCTACGAGCCATGCCGGCGGGCTTGTGAGGTCGGCTGCGCAGTTGTCGCGTGGCGGTCTGAGGGGCATCAGTGCGCGCCCCACAGATAAAGCAGCCCGTAGAACGGCAGCAGCAGGTTCCAGAACAGGAAGGCCGCAATTGTCGTGGCGATTGCCAGCGCGAACGCTGCAAGCGCCAAGGACTGCCCGATGCGTCCGACACCGGGCTTGCGCCCGGGATCGATGAACGGCATGTCAGCCGTGGCTTTTGTGGCGAAGGAAATCATGCCAGCACCCATGCGTAGAAGCCGACCGTCAAGGCGAGCACAGCAACGACTGCCAAGCCCCAGAGAAAGCGGTCACCAAGGCCGAGCGTGGTTTCCGGCTCATATAAGGTGTCGCCGTCCGCGTAGTCTTTGGGCGCATAGTTGCGCGTGTGGCTGTACGTGGTGGAGGTCATCACGCTACTCCCCTCGTCTTGGTGTTTTTCGTCAGTTTCTCTTTTTTGGTGAAATCAACCGGAATGACGTTGTCATCTTCAGGCTTGTCAGCCTCGACACCGCCGTCGTCCTCTTCAAAATCTGGCTCGACTTCGAAGCGCGAGACTTCAAGTTGCACAAGGCCGGTGCCGGGGATCATGAAGCGCACGGTCAGCCAGCGAAAGCTGTCGCGCTCCTCAATGATGATGCCCTTCCATTTCCACAGTTTGTGGACGACTATCTCGCCGGGCAAATCCCAGCATTCACCGCATTCGCAGGTCATGCGGCACCTCTTTTCGATGCGCGGCGGTAAGTGACTGGCGCGTTGGAAACGTGCGTCCCATTCCGAAGCACGGCGTTCGCGCGCGCCTTTGCTTTTTGCGCAGCCGTCCGGTAAGGCTTGCGGTTTGTCATGTCCCGCTCGCCCGTTCGTGTATATTTCGTTTTCAAGATGGCCTCCTCGTCGGGAGGTTAGTCGTCGGCCCCGTCATCCTCGCGGTCGGCCTGCCTTTCGGCTATTGTGCTGCCTCAAAAGGCTAATGGACTGTGCCCGTAAACGGCCCGTCCAGAATGGTTATGCGGGGCAGTGAGACATAAATGTCCATGCATCCTCCCGAATAACCGCCGTTAAAAGTTGTGCGCCGCACAACGGTCTTCTCTGTTGGCTCTGGCGCCGGTAGCGTGGGCGATCTTTCCGAAAGCAGCGACCAGGCGTGGCCTCTGGTAATGCCCATCAATTCCGCAATCTTCCCGAACGACGCGCCATTTTTACGGTGCGCGGCGGCAGTTGCCTGCAGTTCGTGCCTTGATGAATGCTGCATGTCTCCTCGAGTGTGGTTTGGTGACTGTTGACAAGTGCCGTGTCTAACGGCATCTGTCTGGTCGCGCGGGGTGGTACCTGCGAAGGAAATCGCGGCGTAGAAGCGGCTTCGGCCCTCCTCGTGTTAACCGCGACGTACGGGCAGGCTGGGGTAACGGGTGGTGCCGACCCATAACAGCCTGCTTTTTAGTTGGCCGTCTTATACTGCGACCAGATAATCGCGGCGAATTCCTGCCGATCAGTTTCGTCTAGCGCGGCCCATGCATCCCAGAACGCTTGACGCTTTCTGTCTTTGTTTGATGCCACTGCTTTTGCGGCGCCCTCGGCAATAATCTCAAGTGCCTTATCGGCGGTTATTGGCTTGGGCTCCGGCGCTGGGCGTGCGCTGACCTTTTCGCCCCGCTCTGCTCGGCTGATAAGGTTTTCGCGTTCGTCGTCAGGCAGGCCAATTAGCGCGTCCATTTCGACGCCCTTGTCTAGGCTAGTGCCAACGATGCGTTGAATGTCATGGCCGAGTTTTTCGGCGCGAGATATTTTTTGATAAATCTGAGTTCGACTATTGCCAGTAATTTCAGAGGTTGACGTCGCGAACCGTTTTTCTTTTTTCGGCGGGTTTTTATATCCAATTCGATCGTCCGCATTCCGTACACTCGAATTGGCTTTATTCATCTCATCCCAGATTACCTTACGCCGCGCGATATGCGCCGCTTCCTCTGCCGGAGACAGTTCCGAACGGGCTAGGTTCTCGTCGATCTCCATGAGCTCGGCATGAAGATCGTCAACATCATGAACAACGCATTCTACATATTCATCGCCGTTCATTTTGAGTGCCGCCAAGCGGTGGCGGCCATAAATCAAAACCGCCACCCCATCGCATAACTCTCCGTCATCCATGACGATTTCGTCACGGATGCAGACCGCCGGCGGTTCATTAGTCCGACTTCGGCAATGCTCTTCGCAATCTCTGCAACTTTGGCGCCATCGGCATTACGATGGCGATTGCCGATAAATATGTCGTCAATGAATAACCGCCGACGTTCCATAGTCAGATCACCTCAGGCAAAGTTGCGGGGGATGTGGCAACGGCCAGGGATCGGCCTGCGCGCCAGATCAGGAAGTGATGCACGATCCCACGTGTCCACTGCTGGCGTGTCCACTTGACTGTCTTTTCGCGCAAAGCCTCGCGAAGCGTATAAATTGGGTTACGACGCTTAAGCATCTCACCAGTGCGGAAGGCCGTGAAGAAATGACGGATATCATCTTCATTAGCGCCCAAAGAAAGAAGGTGGAGCGCGGCGACACCTGGTGCAGCAGACCCAAGTCCCTTCTGTGGATTTCCGATAAGGGAATTGGCAAGAACGATGTGCTCTTGGTTCTCGAAATAATAGTCCTGCGCTTCTGCAGGTGTAGCCGCGCGACCATTGTACATCTCGAACGCAAGGTTTGAGATAGCGGACATATGCACAGCGTTAGGAATGCTTGCGATATTCAACCGATCAACGCCGGTGCGCTTGCGACCGATATTAACGGTGCGCATCGATTCCTTGGTGACGCCGTACTAGACGACCGATTCAATTGGCTGGCCAGTCAGCAAGACGCCGAAAGTGCGATGCTGACCATCGTTCACCGTGCCGTCCTGACATACAACGATTGACTCACCGTTTAGATCAAAGCGATGGGTTGCGATATCTCGCATAATAGCGGCAAGGTTGGCGGCATTAACGCGGCGGTTGCCGATGTTGTGCATGAGTAGGATCTGCGCTCGTTCTGGCGAAATGATATGCACATTGGCGCGAGCATCGCCATCGCGAACAAGGCGCTGATGCCATTCCGATGCCTTGGTGAATTCTGGCGATTTGCCATAGATGAAGAAACCAGTTACCTGCCCCACGTTGATCAGGCGAGCAGCAAGGCGGGCAGCGTCTTCAAACTTTCCTTCACGTACCAGACGGAACACCTTGTCGTGTTCGGTTTCTTCAACCGTAACGAGACGTGTTGCAGCTACCTTAGGCGCATCTTCAAGAATACGCGGTTTGGCAACCGCTGCAGGTTTATGAAACAGCGCTTCCGCACGAGCCCGTTCTGGCGTGTATCTCTTGCTGCGGGTCGTTACAGGGATTTCTCGGCCTCTGGCCTGTACAATCTGCATGTCATTCTCCTCATGGCTGTGTTTCAATTTTCAGCATGCTTATGTGTAGACGTCGGTGGGGAGCAAATAGCCACTCTGCAGCTTCGGCTGTTCTCATGTAGGGCAAGCGGCGCGTTACTGCGTTCGCTGAGAGGCGGCTTTAACCGTCAGAGCGTGGAGGTATTGGCTTATGCTGAAACCTAAGTTGGTCGCAGTTCGTGCTTATGTGCGTCTGCGATTTGGCCGTCTTGAGCATGTGTGTGCTCATTGGCGGTCGTGGCCGGGACAACTGGCCTTCGATTTCTAGGCTGGCATTACAAACCAGCTCAATCCCCACCGACGCCTGCTAATAAGCATGCGTCGCGCGCCACTAGCCATCTCAGGCTAGCAGCGTCCCTATTGTCCTACGGCGGGCGGTTGTCATTGTCTGCTGGTCTGGTGTCCATCGTCATTCTCCTCGTGTTTTCTGGTCGGTCAGCCTTGGGTTGGTACTATCTGTCCGGTCGCGGAAGCTCCGGCTTCTCTTTGTGCAACTCATTCTCCTTTTTTTGTGTCCCGCTCTTCTTTGGGCGGTTGATGACTGGAATATGCGATAAACACATAAACAAGTCAACAAAAATTATTTGATAATCGCAAATGATTTTTCTGGTGGATTATGCGAAAAGGCCATATGAAGAAAATTGACTGGTCAGACTGGATGGAAAGGGCGCGCAAGTTCGCGCACATGACGCAGGTCGAATTGGCTGACAAAATCGGGCTTAGCCAAGACAAGATCAGCAATGTTAAGCGCGGAACTCGCAAGCTATCCAGCGATGAATCGACACTTATATCTCAGGTGACGGGATACCCGCTGCCCGGAGAAAACGCGTCATTGAACGTATTGGGGTATGTAGGCGCTGGCGCTGCAGTCCACCCGATCGACGATGGCGACCCTTTATATTCATTGAATATCGAATATCCGCTACCACCAGGTACCGTTGGGGCCATTGTCCGTGGTGACAGTATGTTCCCCATCTTCGAGGATGGGGATCTGGTCGCCTACTCTGGCGAAACTGTATTACCGGAAGACGCGCTTGGGGAAACTTGCATCGTGCAGGTTTCAGACGGTCGACTTTTAATCAAAACAATTCGACGAGGGTCAGAAGACGGCCTCTATACCCTAACCAGCTATAACGCTCCGGATATCGTTGACGTGCCAGTAGATTGGGCGCGGATGTTCTACAGCCGTATTTCTCGAAGGGTTTGGCGCAAGTTTGTGCGTTAATTCTTGCCCTTATGGACGCAACTAGTAGAATGAGCTTTTCAAGGGGCGAGGGCAACAATGAGCGGCATTACGGGGTTACAAGTTGATACTTATTATAAAGCGGCCTGCACAGTAGGGGCGATCATCTGTGCCTCGGCCATGGCGTTAGGTAATGATGCTTTTGCGCTTTTTGGTGCTGGGGTGGCCATCGCTGGTGTAGGGGAATGGTCGCATATTCGGAAATTCTCAGATTCCCCGCACCCCGATTGGACGCACTATCAAATTCTTCGCGTACCAACCTTCCCTGCCCAGCTACTATTATGGATTGGGATAGTCATAGCGCTAGCTGGGCTGGCCGGGGTGGCGAAGAATATTTTCTGGCCTACAGAAGTGTGCGAGTCACAAATCGATGACCCGATGAAGCCAACTTTATTGAACACATAAAGCATTATCAGGATACAAATAAGGGCGACTGCAAGGGATTGTGCCAACCCCTTCCAGTCGTAGCCTTCAGCAATCACGTCGATTCGGCGGCCCTTGTGATATTCAGTGCGCAAAACCCTGTGTCGCACCCAAACATATCTATCGTGCAGATTATCCATCTTCCGGCTCTCCTCATATAGCGCCCGCACCATTGCGTGGCGTGACGCTATTATGGGCTATTCAAAATTGCCCGCAACAAGATTTATTTGATTTTCGCATTTTTATCACTTGACCCATTTATTTGAATATCGCATATTCTTCTCAACAGCACGAAGAAGCGACCGACGCCGATCTGCTGGCCACCGATCAAAACACGAGGAGACTGCAATTATGGAACCTACCAAGAGAAGAAGAAGCCCCAAGCCTCGCCCGAATGAAATCATCGGCGGCGGATTCTTTGTATTCCGCCGCGGCAAGAAGACTGGCCGGGTTGGAATCTTCACCACCATGCCATACGAGCACGGCTCGTTTGAACAGGCCTTAGCCGAGGCGACGCGCCACGCGGCCCTGTGTCCCGGCGAGACGTTCGAAGTTTTCCAGACGAGCGGCGCCGTTGTAGGGCCCCTAGAGTTGGCGGAGGCTGCTTAAAATGGAGCGGAACCCCACCACCGAGCTCGAAGCCGCGCCTCTCCCACGCGGACAGAAAAACATCGTCGACGCGCTGGCAGCGATTTATCCGCGCCGTATTTACATCAACGACCTCGTCGACAACGTCTATGCTCTCGATCCGAACGGCGGACCGGACAACGCGCACAATACAGTGCGAGTGCAAATCAGCCATCTTCGCAAGCGCCTGCCTTCCTATGGCTGGACGATCCCGATGAACCATCGGGGCGCGGGCAATCACGGGTATTATTGCCTGGAGCCTGTCGCTAACGACAACGTACCGGCGGCAAACCGGAGGGCAGCAGCATGAACCGCGCGCTCCTGGAAATGCTCGCCGACGAAGAATTCGAAACGGAAACCGACGCACCCAAGGCCGGCAATGTCGAGCCTATGCGCCGCCCTGACTACAAGGCTAGGAAACATGGCCGCCCGCAGCCGTGGCAGCGCTATGCGGCACGCGAAGCGGTCGAAATGACCGTCGTTGTGGCCTTTTGTGTTGCTGTATGCGGCGTTGGGTTGGGAGTGGCTGCATGACGCCGGCACAACGAAAGCGGACCTTACAAAGGCTGGTCTCATTACAGGGCGGTTCATGCTGCTACTGTGATCGACAGATCGAAATCCTGCACCACACGCCGGGACGAACAAATCCGCCGCATCGCGCAACGCTCGAGCACCTTCGACGCAAATGTGAAGGCGGCACAGACCAGTTAGACAATCTGGCTGCCGCCTGCTCCGAGTGCAACGGCGGACGCGGCCTGACAGACTGGCTTACCTTCAAGTCCTATCGGATGGGCGAGACGGTCACAGCACACAGATAGCGACGGGGCGCTTAAGCCCCCGAATCTCCAAGAATGACAGCCCTTGCGCGTTTTTGCGCCACGGCTTTTTGCACCCACCAAACACGAGGAGAATAACATGCACAGACATGTATCGACGACGCACGCCGCTATGGCACCCATCCTGACTGCCGCTGAGTTCCAGCTACAAGGCACGACTGCTGCGCAAGTCCTATCGATCTCAAAGGCCGTACGCGCGCTTGGCTATCACTCCGAGGCTGAGACGCTGCGCAACACCGCTTTCGAACTGGCGCGCATTACTGGCGTTCGGTTCCGCTATGGCGCTCCAGGCCAGCGTCGCAATCCAGCCAATGACAACCGCCGCCGGCAGCGGAGGGCGGTGTGATGGTGGTGGGTGAACACGCCGTGAAGGCGGCGCAGAAAGCGTATAGAGAATGCGAAGGTGATAGCACGGAAAGCCACCGCGCCGCACTGCGGGAAAGGGAGTGAGGATGTCAGCGCGAGACTACAAGCGGGTATTTATCGTCATCGCGGCGCTCGTCGCCATATACCTCGCCTACCAGCAGATTCCGCACATTCACATCGGAGAGCGTGCGCAAGGCAGCTACGAGGGCGGCACCGCATCTGACGAGGATGTTTCGAAATCGGTTCGAGAGGCGCAGGAAGCCGCGGATAAGGCAAGCCGTGCCGGCCCGGCAGAAAGCAGCAAGTAATGGCGTCATACACCTTTGCTGACACCGAACGATGGTTGGACGCCATAGCCGGTGTCATTGCCTGCTTTCCGGAAACAGAACAGAATCTCCTGCCACTTTATGAGCGCGTGGAACGAATGCAGCGCAGTCTGACTGCAAACGATAATATTCGCGATCGTATTAAATCACGGCTACGTCGAACGGCAGCGTGAACTTTTCCATTTGCTCTTTTCGCCATTCCAAAGAACCGCCCGTACCATATCGTGGGCGGTCAACTGTATGCCCCATCAACATTCGGCGCAGTTCATCGTCCAGGCCCGCCTCTTTCATGCGGTCCTCGAATGAATGGCGAAGCGAATAAACGGTATAGCCCGCGCCTTTTGGGAACAGCTCGTTGTCCTTGAAATATTTATTCAGCGTCGCCGACAGCGTGTCTTCCTTGTTTTTGTAACGAGGAAAGCCATTCCTATGCTTCCTAAAAACCTCATGCGCTATGCCGACCAACGGCAGCTTGCGAACAGACGAAGCGGTTTTAATCTCACGCGGATCTGCAGCGTCTTTTCGAGGCGCAATCAGGATATGCGGAACCCTGTCGGCCAAGAATATGTGCTCGGCCGTAATGTTGCAAAGTTCACTTGGTCGACAGCCCGTTTCAATCATCGCTAGGACGATGCCGCGAGCTTCATCATTTAGACTGGCGAGTGGTCCATAGGTTAGGAACTTCTCCCGGATTATTGTGGTCGGGATCGGGGGCCTCGACTTTTCGACCTTCTCTGCAAAGCTCAAATCGCGGAAAGGGTTTGGCCGATCCCTATCTCCCATGTGCTTGAAATACTCAGCAAAAAGAACTCGCATCCCGCCCATCATGCGGTTGCCCATGCTGGCCGATATCGGCTGCTTCCCTTTGGCTGGCTTCGTTATCATTTGTAGCCAGACCTTATAGAATTTCTGCGCGTCCTCGCGCGTAATCTCCGCAATAGCCTTATCTGAAACGATCTTCACAAAATGGTCGATCGCCCGCTGCTTGTGTGCGCGCCACCGCTTTTTCTGAATTTCGCTCTTACCCGTCAATTCGTCGGGAGTGATTTCATCAAAGTAGATTTTCAGGGCTTGCGTCACAGACACTGACGGGATGCTCGCGGCGCCCACTGCGGCTGCGTCTTCTACTGGATTGCCAGTTACTAGGTTTAGTCGGGCCGCTAGAGCGTCATCTGGCATCGCAAGCAGCCTATCGGCTGGCACATATGAAATTCCGATGGCTTCTGCTCGCTTGATGGCGGCATCATAGAGGGCCCGAGCTTTATCGCCGTCAGCGCCTGCCACTAGCATTGCCCACAACGCGTCATCGGCCGCTTCGTAATCGTTTCGCTTTGTCATCGCCCGAGCGAGATCGGTGGTTTTTAGGCTTATGCGGACGATAGGAGCGCGACTATCCTTGTCTGCCACAGACTTGGGAACACGGCGAACGTACTGATAAACGCCGTCGCGATCTTTCAAATAACGATGAGGGTCTGATTTAATGCGATAGCCAGCCATGAAGGAATAATAACACGCAATGGCACGCTTTGTATCGCATTTTGTTGCACACTATGTAGCACAAAACGGTACGTTAGAAATCAAACTAGCATCAAAATTCCCGCATAAGCGGTTGATATTGTTGCATAATTCACGCTGAATGGCTTGAAATTAATGGTACGGTCGGTTGGAGTTGAACCAACGACCTCAGGAGCCACAATCCTGCGCTCTAACCAACTGAGCTACGACCGCGTACCTTTGTGTCGGCTGCGTGACGCTCTGGCGTCGCCGACAGGGGGTCACATACGGAGAATCGATCCATATTGCAAGTGATTATAGCTCTATTTTTTGAGAAATTCCCAATTGCGGGATTCTATATCAAATCCGGCTGATAAAGGTCACGGGCTGGTAACCATTCCAGATGACCGGCTGTGCACAACCGGGTTATTGGCCTGGGCCTGTAAAATTACCTTTCCCGTATTAACTAATGAAATAGAAAATGCGGCCCATATCCAATGGCAATGTGGACCCGCGCCCATAAGAGGCTTATTAACAGGGCGTTAACAAGCACTGCGGGCGGTCGAAAGAACAGGTAAGGACTGGTATGTCAGGATCATACCCCTTCATCGATATTGCCGCGCTGGATTCTATCCGCGAGGGCTTTGCAAAGGGCGATGCGCAGCTCGTGCTGACGCACGACCTGTCGGCAGTGCTCTGGGTCAATGGTCCCGGCGCAAAGCTTTTCGGCTTTGATCGCGTGGAAGACATGATCGGCGGAAGCCTTGACCTGCCCATTGCCACGCGCCGGCAGATTGCTTCGTCCAACAGCAATGCGGAGGGTGAGACCCGGACCATTTCCATTCGCCTCGGCGGTGGCCTGCGTTCCGACCTGACCCGTTTCAACGTTTCGCATATCGCACTTCCCGATGGCGTGTCCGGCCTGCTGCTGACGGCCAATGGCGAAAACACCAAGGCCGAAGCCATCATTTCCGGTCTGAGCGATGAAACCACCCATGTGGCCCTGATCGACGCAAACAGCCGCGTGATTGCAGCGAGCCCGCGTTTTGCCGCGCTTGAAATTTCTTCCGCCACGCTGGAAGACCTCGTCATCGAAGCCGCAGACGCGGCTGACCGCATCGTCAAGCGCCGCATCCGCGCTGGAAGACATTCCGTACCGGGAGCGATTGCGCGGCTGACCGATACGCGCCCCATGCATCTCCTCTGCATTATCGGCGATGCGCCGGACGTCGTGCAGGCAGCGCCCGTTGCGCTGCCCGGCGAGGCCGAGGAGATACTCGAAGAGATGCTCCCCGAGCCTGCCGAGAGCGCGAACGTCGATATGGTCGAACAAGCTTCAGCCGATCAGCCGAAGCCCCGGAATTTCGTGTTCGATCAGGATGCACCTCCCGCGCGCTTCATCTGGAAGGTTGGACCGGATGGCGCATTCACCGAAGTGTCTCCGGATCTTGCGGCGACGATCGGGCCGAATGCAGCCGATGTCGTCGGACGCCGCTTTGCCGATGTCGCCAATGTCTTCGGCTTCGATCCGGATGGCAGCATTGCCGCCCTGCTCGACAAGCGCGATACATGGTCGGGAAAACGCCTGATGTGGCCGGTGGAAGGCACGGATCTGCGTGTGCCGGTGGAGCTTGCCGCCCTGCCCGTCTATTCCCGTGATCGGGAGTTCACCGGCTTTCGCGGCTTCGGCGTGGTCCGTCCGGCAGATGCGGAAAAGGACCCTGAAAAAATCGGTCTGGTGCTTGCAGGCGGAATTCCGCAAACGCGCAAGCCCGTCAGCGAGACCGTGGAAACGGTGACGCCTGTAGAAGACGACGACATTCTGGCGTTGAGCGAAGAAGTCGCCAACGACGACAGGCCTGTCGCCACGTTGCCCAAGCCGCCGCTCGATATTGCGCCGACGCCCGGCCGTCGCGAATCCGACAAAGTCATCAGCCTGCTGAACGCCTGCGCTCAGGAAAAAGTGGCGGCGGATCAGGCGCGCATCCTGAAGGAACGGGAGCGTGAAGAGCGCCCCGAAGGCGGTCTCACCAAAACTGAACGCAACGCTTTCCGCGAAATCGCCGACCGACTGCGCAAGCAGGGTCTCGCCAGTTCGCGGTCGACCAGCGAGGCGGGCGCGCTGTCGGAAGAGGCTGTTGCGGGCAGCCCGCAGCCGGTCGCCGTTGAAGAAGCGGCACTGCACATCCCCAGCCCGGCGCACGGCGATGAAACTGCCCTGCTGGCCAATCTGCCTGTGCCGGTCATCATCCATTCGGGCGATACGATCCACTACGTCAATCAGGCCCTGCTCGATTTGACCGGTTATGAATCGCTCGACGATATTCGCGGCGCGGGTGGCGTTGATGTGCTGTTCAACAGCGAAAGCGACGATGGCGAAACGCGGCAGGGCATGGTGCTGCGCCGCGCCGATGGCAGTGAAGAGCCTGTCGATGCGCACCTCAATGCCATTGCCTGGCGCGACGGCCGCGCACTCATGCTGAGCCTGATGCCGGTAGCAGCCCCCGCAGCACCCGCGCCGGTCGAAACCGCTGCCGCTCCGGTTGAAACGCCGGTGGCGATGGACAAGGATGAAGAAAAGCAAGCGCTGGCCGATCATGTCGAGGAACTGAAGACCATTCTCGACACGGCAACCGACGGCGTTGTCCTCATCGACCCGGAAGGCCGCATCCGCTCCATGAACCATTCGGCCTCGGCCCTGTTCGGCTATGACCGCGAGGAGACGGAAGGCAAGTTCTTCTCGATGCTGTTCGCCATTGAAAGCCAGCGCGCTGCGATGGACTATCTGCACGGTCTTTCCGGCAACGGAGTTCTGAGCGTCCTCAATGACGGACGCGAGGTGATTGGCCGCGAAGCCAAGGGCGGGTTTATTCCGCTGTTCATGACCATCGGCAAGCTGCCGCATACGCGTGGGTTCTGTGCCGTGCTGCGTGACATCACGCAATGGAAGCGCACCGAGGAAGAACTGACCAATGCACGCAAGGAGGCGGAGCGCGCCTCAAGCCAGAAGACGGAGTTTCTGGCACGCATCAGCCACGAAATCCGCACGCCGCTTAACGCGATCATCGGCTTTTCCGAACTGATGGCCGACGAGAAGTTCGGCCCTATCGGCAATGACCGCTATCGGGATTATCTGCGCGACATCAATCGTTCCGGCAACCATGTGCTGGCGCTGGTCAATGACCTGCTCGATATCTCGAAGATCGAAGCCGGCGCTCTCGACATGCAGTTTGAAGCGGTGTCGCTCAACGATGCCATCGCCGAAGCCATCGCGCTGATGCAGCCGCAGGCCAATCGCGAGCGCGTCATCATCCGCTCCAGCTTCCAGTCCAACCTGCCCGACATCGTTGCCGATACGCGTTCGATCAAGCAGGTCGCGCTGAACCTTCTGTCCAACGCGGTGCGCTTCACCGCGCCGGGCGGTCAGGTGATCGTGTCGACAAGCTACGAATTGAACGGCGATGTGGTGATGCGGGTGCGCGATACCGGCATCGGCATGACCAAATCCGAGGTGGAACAGGCACTGAAGCCTTTCCGGCAGGTCAACGCGCTGGAGCGGCGCAAGGCTGAAAGCTCCAAGGACTGGCGCAACGAAGGCACCGGCCTGGGCCTGCCGCTGACAAAAGCCATGGTGGAAGCAAATCGGGCGCAATTTGCCATCGATTCCACTCCGGGACATGGAACGGTGGTCGAGATCGCCTTCCCGCCGACCCGCGTTCTGGCGGACTGAGCCTCCTCAGCCCTTGCGCGGGCAAAAAAAAGCGCCGGACGAACCGGCGCTATCGGAATCTCAGAGACAAAAGGACACAAAAGCAATTCGCAACGGAGCACCGGAAACGGCAGCTCGATCATCACTCAGGTGTTGCCTTCCTTATCGCGTGAAGCCGGTTAACAAGGGCTTAAATTCCCCGTTTCGGGTTTACGCCTTGGTAGCCTCTGTAAAATCAGGGTTAATTTCCGCGCAGCAATTGATTAACCAACTGACATTTCCCGCCTGCTTCACCTGGCGAAACAAATCAGGGCGCGCTCTATCTCTTTGTTTTCGCCGCATTTATGCAGCATTCCATCTTTCCATTTGACTGAAAAATACTCTAGTTTACACCGTAACCTTGTTTCACTGATTGGATGGTTGATGCGCTGGCCCCGATTTACGCGCCTCATAATTGCGCTCGTCATTCTCTGCGCCGCGGCTGCAGCAACCTTGCTGGCTGTGGTGCCTTTCATCGTTTCCACCGATGCCATCCGTATCCGCGTTGCTCAGGAAATCAGTGCCTGGACTGGTTACAGCGTCGAACTCAAGCAGGCGCCCCGCCTGAAGGTTTTCCCTGTTTTGCGCGCCTCCCTGAACGGCGTGACGCTCAGCAAGCTCACCGATCAGGGCCAGAAGCCGCTCATGAGCGCGGATCGCATCGATGTCGAGCTTTCGCCGCTCGATGCCATCATGGGGCATATCTCGTTTTCCGAAACGCAGATCGTCCGCCCACATGTAAACCTCGACGGGCCGGTTTCGAATTTCTCGCAACTCCTTGACGCCATCGCCAATTCCAACGGGCGCCTTGGCACCGCTATCCGCGCGCAGCGCGCATTGCAGCAAAGCGGTTCCGGCGACAATGCGCTGGCCGCGCAGCAGGCCTCGCAGCCCTTTGGCCGCGTCGTGGTTCGCGACGGGACGATTGCCTTCAACCGGCCGGGCAGCGAGCCGGAAATCACCAGCGACGAGCAGATCACCAATGTCAGCGCAACATTGGAATGGCCGCGCACATCCAGCGCCGCGACGCTGAAGGGCAGCGCCAAATGGCGTGACGAGACTTCACAGTTCAGCCTGACCGCCGCGCAGGCACTGCCGCTGCTGGCAGGCGGCACATCGGATGTGACCGCGAGCCTCACCGCCAATCCGTTGAGCCTCACCTTTCAGGGCAAGGCAAATATTTCCAAGGATCGTTTTTTCGAAGGCGCGCTGACGGCAAAAACGCCCTCGCTCAGCGGCGCGGTGCGCTGGCTTAGCCTGCCGCCTATGGCGGGCAGTGCGGAGATCGGCGCGTTTTCGCTGGAATCCACCATCACCGCGACACCGAAACGGCTCAAATTTGCTGACGTGGAAATGACCGCCAACGACAGCCCGGCCAAGGGCGTGATCGAAATCGGTCTGGAGCAGGCACAACCGGCGGTGACCGGCACCCTGGCCTTCGACAAGCTGGACCTTCGCCGCCTGTTTTCGGCCTTCATTCCGCTTCCCGACAGCGCCGCGCGTTCGCCGAGCGAGCGCGACAATGCCGACCGGGAGCTGGTCGACACAAGCTTCATCGACCGCGCGGAGGTCGACCTTCGTCTTTCGGCTCAGAACGCCACGGCGGGGCCGGTCAACATGACGGGCGTGGCCGCTGCCGTGCAGATACGTGGTGGCCGTGCCATCTTCGATATCGGCGACGCCAAGGCCTTCAACGGCATCATGCAGGCCAATGTCCAGATCGTGCGCGACCTGAAAAGCGCGAGCGGCGAATTGCGCTTCAACGCTTCGGATATCGACAGCTCGCAGTTCTTCACCGCAATGGGCTTCGAGAAGCCTTTCGTGAGCGGCAAGGGAAATGTTTCCCTGTTCATGAAAGGCCCGGCCAATCGCTGGTCCGGCCTTTTGACCAATGCGCAGGGCAATGTTTCCATCCAGCTCAACAATGGCCAGATGCAGGGCTTTGCCGTGCAGGATTTTCTCTCCAAGGCGCAAAGCCAGCGTTTTTTCGCGCTTGAACGCAAGGAGAATGTTGCACTTGCCTTCAATCGTCTGGATGTGAAGGCCAATCTTTCCGACGGGGTGGCGACGCTGGAAAATGCGCGCCTCGACACATCCGACGGGACGCTGACACTGGCAGGCATCGTGCCTTTCGTGGATCGCAGCCTGGCGCTGAGCGGCGAGGTCGTCTTCCCCAACGGCCAGCCGCAACAACAGCAACAGGAAGGCGGCACCGACGGCCAGAACAGCCAGCCGCCTGCCGAAGCCCCGCCCGCAAAGCCGCCGCTCAATTTCTTTGTCGGCGGCTCGTGGGACAGGCCCTTCATCTCACCGTCCTCGCCGGGAATGGGGCAATAATCCGGTTCCTGCATGCGGGGCGCGCTTACGTCTTTCGGTGATGCGGGCCATCCGAAGGCCCGAATTGACCGAAGGACCCATGGCCCGCAAAGTCGGTTCCCTCACTAAAGCAGGGGATCGCGCTCGTGCCGATACATACCCAGCCGGGACGCTATCCCGAACTTGATGCGTTGCGCGGACTGGCAGCGACCGTCGTCCTGATGCGGCATTTCGTGAACATCTGGCCCTATGATGCCATGGGGCCATACTTTTTCATTCTGCTTCGATCCCCGCTGCGGTTCTTTTTTGCCGCTCATGAAGCAGTCCTGCTCTTCTTCCTGTTGAGCGGCTTCGTTCTCACGCTGCCTTTCATGAACCATGCGCCATCTTATCCAGCCTATCTTATCCGACGCACCTGCCGCATATATCTGCCCTATCTCGTTGCGCTTTCGCTCGCGCTTGTCGGCGCCCTGTTTCTGAACGGGCCGATCCCGCAGCTCAGCAACTGGTTCAACCTCACATGGACCACACCGGTGACGCCGCAAACGATCGCGCAGCATCTGCTGTTCATCGGCGCCTATCCCAATGGCGAAGTGAACACGGCTTTCTGGTCTCTGGTTTACGAGATGCGGATATCCATCATATTTCCGCTGCTCTTCGCCCTCACCATCGCATTACGGCCAACAACGGCCATTGTGGTTGCTTTCGGGCTTTCCATTCTCGCAAATGGCCTTCGATCCGATCCCTATACGGGCGGCTGGTGGATAACCGTGCATTTTGCCAGCTTCTTCCTGCTGGGCAGCCTGATGGCGCAGAACCTGCCTGCCATTCAAAGCTTCTACCGGCGGCTATCAAACCGGATGGCGATCGCGATCAATATCCTGGCTCTGATACTCGTCACCTATGGAGCCGGGCCGCCCATGCTCAAAAGCTGGCTCGGAGACCTGACGGACTGGGCGACGATCACAGGGCTGGTGTGGGTCATGTTGCTTGCGGTTTCCAGCGACACGTTGCGCCGCTTCCTGCTCCTGCCCCTGCCGCAATTTCTGGGCCGCATTTCCTACAGCCTCTATCTCGTCCATGCGACTGTGCTTTTTGCGCTCGTGCATGTGTTTTACGGGCATGTCGCGCTGATTGCGCTGCTGCCGGCCTATCTTGTCCTGAGCGTGGGCGTCGCTACGCTGATGCACCGCTATATCGAGTTGCCGACAATGGCTCGGGGCAAACTTCTCGCGGCGCGGTTTGCCTACTGACCGGAAACGGCCAGCAGGCAGCCACCATTACCCGAGGCGGAATGCCGCCTGCTCATCGCGGCGGCGCTGCACTTCGCGGCGCTTGTTGACGATGGATGCGACGATGACGCCGGTGGTGACCAGCGCGATCAGGATCGTACAGATCGCGTTGATTTCCGGTGTTACACCCCGCCGCATCTGGCTGTAGATTTTCATCGGCAAGGTGCTTGCGCTCGGGCCGGAGGCGAAGCTTGCAATCACCAGATCGTCGAGCGAAAGCGTGAAAGCCAGCATCCAGCCGGAAACCACGGCAGGAAGGATCACCGGTAACGTTACCTTCATGAAAGTCGTGACCGGCGGTGCGCCGAGGTCCATCGCCGCTTCCTCCAGCGAGCGGTCAAAGCTCACCAGGCGCGACTGCACGACGACTGCCACGAAACACATGGCAAAGGTGATATGGGCCAGAACAATCGTCCAGAAGCCGCGGTCGAAATTCATCGCCACGAACAACAGGAGCAGCGAAAGGCCGGTGATGACGTCCGGCATGACAAGCGGGGCATAGACCATGCCCGAAAACAGGATGCGTCCTCGAAAACGCGTATAGCGCGTCAGCGCCAGCGCGGCGAGCGTGCCGAGCACGGTTGCCACGGTCGCTGAAAGAAACGCGATGCGCAGCGTTATCCATGCTGCCGCCATCAGCGATTCATTATCCAGAAGCCCCCGATACCATTTGGTGGAAAAGCCGGCCCAGACAGTCACCAATTGCGATTCATTAAACGAAAAGATCACAAGGATAACGATCGGCAGATACAGGAATGCAAAGCCGAGCACGACTGACGCAATATTGAAACGTGACCAATTGCTATTCATGGTCTATTTCCCCTTTTCCTGCGCACGTGCCTGAACTTGCTGGAATATGACGATCGGAATGATCAGGATGACCAGAAGGACAACGGCCACCGCAGAGGCCACGGCCCAGTCACGGTTGGAGAAGAATTCGTTCCAGATCGTCTTGCCGATCATGAGCGTTTCCGAACCGCCCAGCACGTCCGGGATCACAAATTCGCCGATGGCAGGAATGAACACTAGGAAGCAGCCAGCCAGCACACCCGCAAGCGACAGCGGGAAGGTAGTTTTCCAGAAGGCGGAAAATGGTGTGCAGCCCAGATCCTGCGCCGCTTCGATCAGCGAATAGTCCATCTTTTCCAGCGACGAATAGATCGGGAGCACCATGAAAGGCAGATAGGAATAGACGATACCGATAAAGACCGCCGTATCCGTATTCAGAATAGTCAGCGGCGCATCGATAATATTCAGCCACATCAGAAACTGGTTGAGCAGTCCTTCCGGCTTCAAAATGCCGATCCACGCATAGACGCGGATCAGAAACGATGTCCAGAACGGCAGGATCACCATCATCAAAAGCGTCGGGCGGATCGTCGTCGGCGCACGCGCAATGCCGTAGGCCATCGGATAGGCCACCAGCAAAGTCAGGAAGGTTGAAATCGCCGCGATGCGGACACTCGACAGATAGGCCTTGTAATAGAGCGGATCGTCGAGCAGCCAGAGATAATTGTCGAAGGAGAGCTGTTTGATCTTCGCCCAGTTCGCGGCAAGCCCTTCAGCGATCCCAAAGGTTGGAACATAAGGCGGAATCGACATCGCGACCTGCGACAGCGAAATCTTGAAGACGATGAAGAACGGGACGAGGAAGAATACCAGCAGCCAGAGATAAGGCACCGCGATGACGAGACGGCTGGCAATGGAAGCAATCAGCTTCTGCATGGGGCAATCCTCACGCTGTGAGCACCAGACCGGCGTCGGTATCGAAGGAAACCCAGACGCGCTCGTCATAGGTCAGCGGATTTTCGGTCCTGCGCACGGCGTTGAGGCTTGCGGCCTTGATCGTGCGGCCATTGTCCAGCCGCACATGGAACACCGTCATGTCGCCGAAATAGGCGATATCCCAAAGCTCGCCTTCCACCGCGTTTATCGAAGCATCGTCCGGCTTTTCGCGCGTGATCCGCGTCTTTTCGGGACGCACCGCATACCAGACCTTCTGGCCCGGATCGAGTTCTTCGCGGGTTTCCGTCTGGATATGAAAGCCGAATTTTTCCGTGGCGATCTCAGCCTCGCCATTGGTGGCTTTCACCACCTCACCTTCAATGATGTTCACATTGCCGATGAAGTCGGCCACGAATTTGGAGCGCGGCGCTTCATAGACTTCCGCAGGCGTCGCCACCTGCTTGATGCGCCCCTTGTCCATGACCGCGATGCGGTCGGCCATGGTCATCGCCTCTTCCTGATCGTGGGTGACGACCATGAAGGTCATGCCGAGCTTGACCTGCAGATCCATCAGCTCGAACTGGGTCTGCTCGCGCAGCTTCTTGTCCAGCGCGCCAAGCGGTTCGTCCAGCAGCAGCACCTTCGGGCGCTTGGCGACAGAGCGGGCGAGCGCCACGCGCTGGCGCTGGCCGCCGGAAAGCTGATGCGGCTTGCGCTTGCCATATTGCTCAAGCTTCACGAGCTTCAGCATTTCGGCCACGCGCGCATCGATTTCCGATTTCGCCATGCCGTCCTGTTTCAGGCCGAAGGCGATATTCTTCTCGACCGTCATGTGGGGGAACAGCGCATAGGACTGGAACATCATGTTGACCGGGCGCTTGTAGGGCGGGATGCCGCGCATGTCCTGGCCGTCCAGCGTGATGCGGCCCGATGTCGGCTCCTCGAAGCCCGCCAGCATGCGCATCAGCGTGGTCTTGCCGCAGCCCGAAGCGCCAAGCAGCGCAAAGAACTCGCGATTGAAAACATTGAGCGACAGATCATCGACGGCGGTGAAGTCGCCGAAAATCTTCGTCACATTTTCAAAAGAAATGAAGGGCTTGGCCGCAGGGTCGTTCCAAGGCGCAAACTTGCGGCGAAAACTGCCAAAAGATTCCATTCCGTTCCCCTATAAGCCTGCCGGAACCTGCATGAATATGCTGTTACAAGATTGAAAGCGGCCCCCTGATAAACAGCGAGCCGCTCTTCACGATTTTACCGGGCCTGCCCTCGGCAGGTATTACTGGCCTGTGACGATCTTGGTCCAGGCGCGTGTCACCACGCGCTGGGTCTTGGTGTCGTAAGGCGTCGGCACGAAGAGTTTCTTCATGACATCCTCGGTCGGATAGATTTCCGGATCGTCAAGGATTTCCTTTTCGATGAACTCCTGCGAAGCCTTGTTGCCATTGGCATAGAACACATAGTTCGAAGCCTTGGCGGCCACTTCCGGGCGCATCATGTAGTTCATGAATTCAAGCGCTTCCGGCACATGCTTGGCGTCTGCCGGGATCGCCATCTGGTCGAACCACATCAGCGCGCCTTCCTTCGGGATCGAATAGCCGATCTCGACGCCCTGCTTTGCCTTTTCGGCACGGTCGCGGGCCTGGAAGATATCACCCGAATAGCCGACGGCCATGCAGATATCGCCATTGGCCAGCGCGTTGATATATTCGGACGAGTGGAACTTGCGAATGTTCGGGCGGATCTTCAGATAGAGATCCTGCGCCTTCTGCAAGTCGTCAGGCGACGGGGAATTCGGGTCGAGACCCAGATAGTTCAATGCCGGGCGCAGCATTTCGCTGGCGGAATCGAGCAGGTAGATGCCGCAATCCTTCAACTTGGCCGACTGTTCCGGATCGAAAAGAACGGCCCATGAATCGATGGTGTCGGTGCCGAGCGCTTCCTTGATCTTGGCCTTGTTGTAGCCGATGCCGGTCGTGCCCCACATGTAGTTCACGGAATATTCGTTGCCCGGATCGTAGGTTGCCGCGCGGTCGAAATTTCGTCCCACATGTTCTTGAGGTTCGGCAGCTTGTCCTTGTCGAGCTTCAGGAACACGCCTGCCGGAATCTGGCGGCCAAGGAATTCGCCCGACGGCACCACGAGGTCATAGCCGCTACCGCCTGCCAGAAGCTTCGTTTCCAGAATTTCGTTGGAGTCGTAAACGTCGTAGACGACCTTGATCCCGGTTTCCTTGGTGAAGTCCTTGAGGATGGTGTCGTCGATATAATCCGACCAGTTATAGATATTGACCACCCGCTCCTGTGCGCTCGCGGAAAATGTGGCAGCTGCGACAAGGCCCGTCACGACGGTCGTTGCCAGAAGGAAGGATTTAATCCCCATCATTTGCTCCAATCTGCACAATAAATTCCGGTGCAGGTTCAAGGTGGATATACGGTTTCTTTATTGCACTTTTTTAGATTGCGCCGCGTTCGTCAACAGGGTCGTGACAGGACGAACATAAAAATTGCATCGCAGCCCCCCGCCCCAACCGTAGGGCAAGGAGATTTGGGCTGTGCGGAGTCGAAAATGGTGGGGCTTGAGAACCGGAGCGGAGCGTAATTTGGGGTAGGTGAGCACCGAAAGCGAAAAGCCACGCCATTTGCAGGCCAGCAAAGCCGAAATATCGCGCCCTACTGGAAGTCGAAGGCAGAAAGCCCCGCCACCATCTCGTCCAGCCCGAGCGGTCGGGTCAGCGGCGGCTCGGCGCGGGTGATGCAGCCCTGTCTTTCGCACAGACGACAGGCAGGGCCGATCTCCGTATTGCCGGCCTTTGAAAGCGATGCGCCGTAGAGCGTGTCGGCGCCAGCTTCCAGCGCACAACCAAGCAGCAACGCAGTGCGGCGCGGACGCTCGCTGAACGCGCCCTGCGGCCCTTCCAGCGTGCGGGCAATTGTCAGAAAGGCCGAGCCGTCCGGCAGTTCCACCGGTTCGACCAGTACCTGGCCTGCCTGGGCGAAAGCCGCATAGACCGGCAGCTTGGGACATTGCCCGCCGAAGCGGGTCGGAAAACCTTCCGCACCCGCAACGCGCAGGCGGTTGCCCGCATGGTCGATCTCCATGACGAAGAAGGGCAGCGCACTTGCCCCCTGCCGCTGCAAACTGGTCAGCCGGTTTGCCGCCTGCTGGAACGAGACCCCGAAGCGCGTGCGCAGCACGTCAACATCGTAACGCGCCCGCACGGCTGCATCGCGAAACTGGCGGTAGGGCATCATCAAGGCCTGCGCCGCATAACGCGCCAGCTCGAACCGCGCGATGCGCTTCGCCTCGCCCGATGACAGCTTCAAGCCTTCCGTTTCAGCACCGATCACCACCTGCATGCGGACAAGTGCTGCCTCCATGGCGATTTCCTGCAACTGATCGAAGGGCGACAGGCGCTCGGAAATGAAAAGCCGCTGCGAATGCCGGTCATAACGCCTGCGCCAGTTCGGCATTGTGGCAACCGGCAGCGTGCGAACCGTAATGCCGTGCTCGCGGCGCAACCAATCCTTCAGGGCGCTCGATAAATCGCCGTCCGGTTTAAGCAGGGTATAGAAACTCTCTGCCTCCTCCTCGATGCGCGGATAATGATTGACCCGCCGCGCCATCACATCGCGCACTTCATCGAGCGGCAGACGTGTGGCGGAAAGTTCCGCCCCGCTTCCCTCATGCGACAGCAATTGCGACAGATCAGACAAGCGTTGCTGCTGCTCGCGATAGGCGCGGTAAAGCTTCATGATGCCGACGGCGGCATTGGGCGCCGCCTCGCCGATCTCCACCAGTTCCTGATCGCCCGGCAGTTCGCCGGTCAAAAGCGGATCAGAAAACACTTCCTTAAGGCCCGTGATCGTGGAGCCGCTTTCTGCCTGGAGACTGTCGAGGTCGAGCTTGTAGACGCTGGCAAGCTTTAAAAGAAGCTGCACCGTCAGCGGGCGCTGGTTGCGCTCGATCAGGTTCAGATAGGACGGCGAAATGCCGAGCGCCTCGGCCATCGCCGTCTGGGTCAAACCGCGTTCATTGCGGATGCGCCTGATGCGCGGCCCGGCAAATATCTTGCGCTCGCTCAACTCGACCCTCCCGATCTTTACAATTCATGACAAGATAGATGCAAAGATCGACTTTGACAATATTTACAATTTTACACCTCTCGTCAGTCAAAACACCGACAGCATTACCTCAACTATGCGGCGGTTTTGTCGGTTTTTCTGGTGGAAACCGAAACACAATTGTAAATCTGGTCACAGAAAGAGCGCAGGAAAATTGCTCTTCCCGAACCAATTCAAAGTGTGAGGAGACACCGAAATGACAGATTTTTACAGCCTTATTCCTTCGGCACCCAAGGGTCGCTTCGACGGCATCCAGCGTGCGCATACGGCCGAGGACGTAAAAAGGCTGCGCGGTTCGGTGGAGATCAAGTATTCGCTGGCTGAAATGGGTGCCAACCGTCTGTGGAAGCTGATCCATGAGGAAGATTTCGTCAATGCGCTCGGCGCGCTTTCCGGCAATCAGGCCATGCAGATGGTTCGCGCCGGTCTGAAGGCAATCTACCTCTCCGGCTGGCAGGTTGCAGCGGATGCCAACACGGCTTCGGCCATGTACCCCGACCAGTCGCTCTATCCGGCAAATGCCGCCCCTGAACTGGCCAAGCGCATCAACAAGACCTTGCAGCGCGCCGACCAGATCGAAACTGCCGAAGGCAAGGGACTTTCCGTCGACACGTGGTTCGCGCCCATCGTTGCCGATGCGGAAGCAGGCTTCGGCGGTCCGCTGAATGCATTCGAGATCATGAAGGCCTTCATCGAGGCAGGCGCCGCCGGTGTTCACTATGAAGACCAGCTCGCTTCGGAAAAGAAGTGCGGCCATCTTGGCGGCAAGGTCCTGATCCCGACGGCAGCGCATATCCGCAACCTCAACGCGGCGCGTCTGGCAGCGGACGTGATGGGAACGGCCACGCTGGTCATCGCCCGCACGGATGCGGAAGCCGCCAAGCTTCTGACTTCCGATATCGACGAGCGCGACCAGCCATTCGTCGATTACGATGCGGGCCGCACGGCGGAAGGCTTCTATCAGGTGAAGAACGGCATCGAGCCATGCATCGCCCGTGCGATTGCCTATGCGCCCTATTGCGATCTGATCTGGATGGAAACATCCAAGCCCGATCTCGAACAGGCCCGCCGCTTCGCCGAAGCCGTGCACAAGGCGCATCCGGGCAAGAAGCTGGCCTATAACTGCTCGCCGTCGTTCAACTGGAAGAAGAACCTCGACGACGCCACGATTGCCAAGTTTCAGCGCGAGCTGGGCGCGATGGGCTACAAGTTCCAGTTCATCACGCTGGCCGGTTTCCACCAGCTCAACTACGGCATGTTCGAACTGGCACGCGGTTACAAGGACCGGCAGATGGCAGCCTATTCCGAACTGCAGGAAGCGGAATTTGCAGCCGAAGCCAACGGCTACACCGCGACCAAGCACCAGCGCGAAGTCGGCACCGGCTATTTCGATGCCGTGTCGCTTGCAATCACCGGCGGTCAGTCTTCGACCACCGCCATGAAGGAATCGACTGAAACAGCACAGTTCAGACCGGCTGCTGAATAACAGCCCGGCGACAAACAGGAGGAAGTTCCATGAATTCGCCAGCACGCGTCAAGGAAAGAGCAGAAGAACAATCTTCAAGCATGACCACGGATCAGCAGACCGTTATCCGTATGCTCGCCAACGATCTGCATCGCCTTAACTACACCGTCATGAAGGCGGTCGAGGCAGGCGTTTCCGTGGAACTGGTCCGCTCGGCCCGTCATCATGGCGGCGACGGCAACTGGGGTGATCTCTTGCCCCCCTTCATCGTCACCCACGAGAAACGATGGCGCTCTCGACCATCTCCGTCGCTGCCATGCTCACCCATCTGGGTTTTGGCAGCGACACAATGTCCAAACGCGCGGTTGTCCGTAAAATTCGATGAAACGGACTTGATATACCACTCGCTTTATGGTCGGATTTCCTCAACTGACCTCCCCGGCTGGTCCTGCCAGTCGGGGCTTTTTTTGCCTCACGCAATCGAGACGCGGTGGCAACCGCCAATACAGCAATCTGAATCTTGACCAAAAATTCACCGAACCCCGACAAAGCGGCGTCCCATGCATTGACGCCGGTGCCTCATTGATGGTCCCTGCATCCCGGCCCGGTTTCTGTTTTCGGGTCGCCTGTAGATGGTTGGGGCGGATGCCGTAGCGCCTTGCCTCCAACCGCGGTTTGAACCGCCCCTTGCGGGGGCAAGGAATACGGAATTTTCATGTCTCTCCAATCTCTCATCGACAGCATCGCCACCAAGATCAACATCGATCCGCAGCTTGCCGAAAAGCTCGCCGGCTCGGTGTTTTCCGTGCTGCAGCACAGCGCGCCTGAAATCGGCAACAAGATTTTCGCGCTCCTGCCGGATGCGCAGCAGCTCGCCAGCGCCCACGACGTGCTCGCCAACAGCGCCGGCGGCATCATGGGTGCGTTGTCGGGCCTGATGGATAATGTGGCAGGCGAAAAGATGAGCGCGCTTTTGAAAGCTGCGGCCACGCTCCGCTCCAGCGGCCTTTCCAGCGACCAGATCACCGAAGCAGGCGGACAGGTAATCAACTATGTGCGTGACCATGACCCGCAATTGATCGACCAGTTGGTGGCGAATGTGCCCGCGCTGAAGGGCCATTTCGGCCTCTGACACATGGATTTTCTTTTGTGTGCGCTTTCTGCGACGGCGCACACAAAAGCTTGGCCAACCCATTTGTCATTGCGGCCGGTCACGGCTATCATGCCGATATCGAAATCATTTTCTGGTGATGGATGTCTGCTGATACGACGGAAAAGAAGGTTACGCGCGCGCCGCGTCGCCGTACGCCTGCCTATGTCAAATCTCTTCGCGGTGTGAAGAACTGGAAGCAGGCAACCGAATGGCTCGCCTGGCGCGACATCGAAGACATTGAATGCATTACCCCCGATCAAGCGGGGGTTGCCCGCGGCAAGATGATGCCGTCGAAGAAATTCACCTCCAATACCTCGCTGGCATTGCCCTCCGCCGTCTTCATGACGACGATTTCCGGCGATTATCCGGAAGACGGCTACGGCTTCCACTATCCGGAAGATGACGGCGACCTCAAGCTGATGCCGGATCTTTCGACCCTTTCGGCTGTGCCGTGGGAGTCCGATCCGACGGCGCAGGTCATCTGCGATCTGGTCTATCAGGATGGGCGCGCGGTGGAATTCACCCCGCGCAACGTACTGCGCAATGTGGTTGCCGCCTATAACAAGCGCGGATTGAAGCCCGTCGTGGCGCCGGAAATCGAGTTCTATCTGGTTCGCAAGAACCCCGATCCCGATTATCCGCTGACGCCGCCCGTCGGCCGTTCCGGCCGCGCCATTGGCGGTGGTCAGGGCTATTCGATTGCGGGCGTCAACGAATTCGACGAACTGATCGACGATATCTATCATTTCTCCGAAGGTCAGGGGCTGGAGATCGACACGCTGATCCACGAGGAAGGCGCAGGCCAGCTTGAAATCAACCTGCGCCACGGCGACCCGGTGGAACTGGCCGATCAGGTGTTCATGTTCAAGCGCACAATCCGCGAGGCGGCGCTGAAACACGACATGTATGCCACCTTCATGGCCAAGCCCATTCAGGGTCAGCCGGGATCGGCGATGCATATCCACCAGTCCATCGTGGACAAGAAGACCGGGCGCAACATCTTCACCAATGAGGATGGCAGCGAAAGCGAGGCTTTCCGCCATTTCATCGGCGGCATGCAGCGCCATGTGCCGAACGCGCTCGTCATGTTCGCGCCCTATGTGAACTCCTACCGCCGTCTGACGCCGGACGCTTCGGCACCGGTCAATGTCAAATGGGGCTATGACAACCGCACCACGGCTTTCCGCGTTCCGCGCTCCGACCCCAATGGACGGCGTGTGGAAAACCGCATTCCCTCCTCCGACGCCAACCCCTACCTTGCCCTTGCTGCGTCCCTCGCCTGCGGCCTGATCGGCCTTGTGAACAAGATCGAGGCGGAACAGCCTGCGACCACGAGCGTCAACACCAAGGAAATCGACCTGCCGCGTGGCCTCATCGACGCGGTGGAGCTGTTCGAGGAAGACGCCGAACTGCGCAATCTGTTCGGCAGTTCCTTCATGACCACCTATGCCGCCATCAAGCGCGCCGAATTCGAAACCTTCATGGAAGTCATCAGCCCGTGGGAACGGGAGTTTCTGCTGCTCAACGTTTAAGGGAGTAAGGGAGTAAGGGAGTAAGGGAGTAAGCAGATATGCGGGGGCGTGGCTGTGGCAATCAATTCTTATCGCGATATACTTGCGTGGCAACAAGCAATGGAGCTCGTGACGGTCATATACAAATCGACTGACACCTGGCCGAAAGAGGAAATTCATGGCCTTATCGGCCAGATTCGGCGCGCTGCCGTTTCCGTGCCAGCCAATATTGCCGAAGGTTACGGACGCGACACGCGCGGTTCCTACCAGCAGTTTCTGCGTATTGCTCAAGGCTCACTGAAAGAAGTCGAAACTCACTTGCTCATTGCTGAAAGGTTGGGTTTCATCAGAAGCGAGAAAATGGAACCCATAATGGCCAAGAGTGAAAGTGTCGGAAAACTGCTACGGCTTCTGATCCGCAAATTATCGGAAACCTGACATACTCCCCTATTCCCCTACTCCCTTAAACGGAATCGCCCATGCCCTACCAGTCCCCAATCTCGCCCGGCTATTCCTGGTACGAGGCGACCGTTCCGGACCGCCCGCAATATCCGGAGATGGATGGGTCGCGGCAGGCGGATGTCGTTGTCATCGGCGGCGGGTATACGGGGCTTTCGGCGGCTTATCATCTCGCAAGGCAGGGCGTGGACGTCACGCTGATCGACGGCGCGCGGTTCGGGGATGGGGCGTCGGGCCGCAATGGCGGGCAGTTCGGCACCGGCCAGCGCACATGGGCCGAAGACCTCGAAGCCCAATATGGCTTTGAACGCGCCAAGGCCCTCTTCGATGTGGCGGAGGAAGCCAAGGCCCATCTTCTCGCCTTTGCCGACCAGCACGGGATCGACATGGAATATGTGCCCGGCCAGATTTCGGTCGTGCACAAGCCGCGCTATCTGAAATCGTATGAGCGTCACGTCGAGCTGATGGCAAGCCGGTTCAACTATCCGCATCTGCGTCTGCTCGACCGTGGGGAAGCGGCGAGCCTGCTCGGGTCCGAACGGTATCATGGCGGCGTCTATGATGCGGGGACCGGCCACATTCATCCGCTGAAACTGCTGGTCGGAACCGCAAAAGCGGCGCAGGCGGCAGGCGCAAAACTGTTCGAAGACACCAGAGCCACCAAAATCAGCACGGCGAGCGGGCGGGTCGAGGTCGAAACCGATCGCGGAACCATCGTCGCGAAAAACGCCTTCATCGCCGTCAATGCTTACGGTGGGCTGCTGGAGCCGGTCAGCGCATCGCATGTCATGCCGATCCGCTCCTTCATCGGGGCGACGGTGCCGCTGGGCGATGACAGCCCGGTTATTCCGGGCGGTGAATCCATCGACGATTCCCGCTTCGTGGTGCGCTATTTCCGCCGCTCGAAGGACGGCAGGCTGCTTTTCGGCGGGCGCGAGGCCTATACCGCCGACAATCCGCGCGACATCAGCACTCATATTCGTCGCCAGATCGCCGAGATTTATCCGGCGCTGGACAATGTCGAAATCACCCATGCATGGGGCGGTTCGGTCGGCATAACCATGCCGCGCCAGCCCTTCGTGCGCGAGGTCATGCCGGGCGTCATTTCAGCAGGCGGCTATTCCGGCCATGGCGTCATGCTGGCCAACTACATGGGCAAGCTTTATGCGGAAACCCTGGCAGGCAATCGCGACAGGCTGAAACTGTTCGAAGAACTGCGCATCCCCGCCTTCCCCGGCGGTCGCACCTTCCGCTCGCCGCTCCTGTTCCTTGCCCTGTCATGGTATGCATTGATGGACAGGATCTAGGCCGGACTTCTTCACGAAAAAGGCGGGGTGCAGTCGGCACCCCGCCATTCTTACCATCGTCCGGTGCTTCATGTTCTACGCTACGATTGCACCTGCCTTCGCGGCCAGACGCTGATAGGTTTCCTCAACCACGTCCCGCACAGGGAGAATACCGCTCATGCACAACAGCGCATGGATGTGCTGGCGGGCACCTTCATAGCCCATCAACGGCGCATAGGGCTGCATGATGATATTGGCTTCCTCCGGATATAATTCCTGATATTCGGCAAAATTGGTAAAACTCCTGTAGCTGTCGCCGCGCATCAGGTAGGTCTCCACGGCAGCCCCTTCCGCCAGCACGGCATCATGGCTGTCGAGAACGATGTTGTAATAGTCGATCGGCTTGTCCATCGACACGCGCGCGATGCTCTGGCCGTTGACCAGATCCTTGACGCGGATCAGCACGTCATCGATGAGCAGCGCGTGGTTGGGCGAAAGATAAAGGTCGCGCTGCGGTGTTTTCCCGTCGATGGCATGGCGCCTGACGCGGATCGGCATCACGCTCTCGTCCCATTGCGTGCCGCCCTTTCTGTGGCTCTGCCAGCCGACCCACTTGATCGGGCGCGCGTCGCCCCGGACCGTCGTCACAAGATCGCCGACAGATAATGCCTCCACCGCCACCGGGCCGCCGGGCGTTTCGACCAGCGTTCCTTTCAGGAGACAATTGGCGCCGGAGCCTCCGCCGCCCCCGCCATGTCCGCCATGCCACCATTTCGTGCCCAGCGCCTGTGATGGACGGGAAGACACCGTTGCAGCAAACACGCCCAGCGCCGCAACCTTGGCGGCAGTGGCGGCTGTGAGGCCCAGAAAATGCCGTCGCGCACGACTGCGCGGCGAATGCCCGTTCTTGTCTGAAGACATGAATCCCTCCGCTCTTCTCGTTACGGCACCGGCCTGAAAATCAGCGTGGATTTCTAGCAAAGCACGATGCGCAGCTTCAAAATCCGAAGCGTCGTTCCGCGTTGCCCGGACCAGCGGCGCTTCGATGCTTTGCCCCAAGTTACGACTCCGATATTAGCCGATCCCGCCCCCGAAAAGATTCCTGCAATCAGGCCATAAGGCCTCTCGAATAGGTGTAGGTCCTACCGCTAAAGGTGAATTTTTCTGCCGTTGAGAGGCGTTGCCAGCGGTCATTCCTGCTGATCGAGGTTAAACGCTCCCCATGAAAGTGTGATTTGTAACGCGCGTGAAAATAGTATACCCCCCTATTCTAAAAAGGGAGCGTTTCCATGAGCACGCATCACCATGCCGACCATTCCGTGCGTCATCCAGTCTCCGGACACGACCATGTCTTTCTGGGAGAAAACCACCGGCGCAATGAAAAGCGGACCTGGCTCGTTATCGCCATCACGGCGACGATGATGATCGTGGAGATCATCGCCGGAAACCTTTACGGCTCCATGGCACTCACCGCCGACGGCTGGCATATGTCCACCCATGCTGCGGCGATGCTGATCGCTGCCCTCGCCTATGTTTATGCACGCAAACACGCGCATAATTCGCGGTTCACCTTCGGCACCGGCAAGCTCGGCGATCTGGCAGGCTTTGCCAGCGCCATCGTTCTGGCGCTGATCGCACTCCTGATCGGCTGGGAAAGCTTCTGGCGGTTCAGCGCACCGGTCAACATCGGCTTTCAGGAGGCCATTCTGGTCGCTGTCATCGGGCTGGTCGTCAATCTAATCTGCGCCTGGCTCCTGAGGGACGACCATTCGCACCACCATAGCCATCATCACCATGAACCGGGCCACGATCATCATCACGGTCATGACCAGAACCTGCGCGCCGCCTATATGCATGTGCTCGCCGACGCACTGACATCGGTGCTTGCCATCGCGGCGCTTCTGCTGGGCAGTCTTTATGGATGGCTTTGGCTTGACCCGGCGATCGGCATCGTCGGTGCGGTGGTGATCGCACGCTGGTCGTGGGGGCTGATCAAGGACACCGGCTCGACCCTGCTCGACTACCTGCCCGATGGAGAAGACCTGCCGGACGAGATCGCCGAAATCATCAGCCGCGAGGGCGGGGAGATCGCCGACCTGCATGTCTGGCAGCTCGGGCCGGGCCATCACGGCGCCATCGTTTCCATCATCGCGGAGGAGCCGCGAGCGCCGTCCTATTACCGGAACAAGCTTGCTGCAATCCATGATTTGTCGCATGTGACGGTGGAGGTTGAACCGCGCACCGCGTGAATGCCAGCAACATTGCCATGAAGGACCGAAGCGCTCATGACCCATACCATCCGCGAGAAGCAGAAGCTCATCAACCGCGTGCGCCGCATTCGTGGCCAGCTGGAGGGCGTGGAACGGATGCTCGAAGACGAGAAGGGCTGCGCGGAAGTCATGCAGGTGATTGCGGGCGTTCGCGGCGCGGTCAACGGGCTGATGGCGGAAGTGATCGAAGACCATATTCTCATGCATGTGGCCGATGGCGCCCTTCCGCAAAAGGAGCGTGATGAAGGCGCAGGCGAACTTGTCGACGTGGTTCGCGCCTATCTGAAATAAACCACATGTTGACATGCGCCCGAAGCAGGAATAGCTAGACAGCATGAACAAAGCACGCATCAGCACCCGGTCTTATTACGCCCCGCGCACATAGCGGCGGGTTTGCTTTGTCATAGTTCAACCGCCGCATTGCCAGCGGTTGAGTTTCAAGGACAGCGCCTCTGGCCATGCGGCCCTTAAGAGGTCAGTCCATGTCTCGCGACAGAAATCAGCATACGAAAATCGGCATTATCGGCTTTGGTGCATTCGGGCAGCTTATTGCCCGTCACCTGAACCCGTATTTCCGGCTCTATGTTTACGATCCTGCCGCAGAGCCGGAACAGACCGCACTTGTGCACGGTGTTGCCCTGGCCTCCGTGGAGCAGGTTGCGGCCTGCGATATCGTCATCCTTGCAACGCCGGTTGCAACGCTCGAAAGCGTGGTGGATAAGATCGCTCCGCATCTTTGCCCCGGCGCGCTCGTTCTGGACGTAGGCTCGGTCAAGGTCGGGCCTGCCGACATCATGCGGCGTGGCCTTCCCGCGCATGTCGATATCGTCGCCACGCATCCGCTGTTCGGTCCGCAAAGCGCGCGCCACGGCATTGCCGGACTGAAAATCGCCATCTGCCCCGTGCGCGGCACGCGCTTCCACCGCGTTGCGGCCTTCCTGAAAAAGAATCTTTCCCTCAATGTCTTCATAACGACACCGGAGGACCACGACCGCGAGGCGGCGATGGTTCAGGGCCTGACGCATCTGATCGCCCGGGTTCTGGTGCAGATGGAACCATTGCCAACCCGCATGACGACGAAGAGCTTCGATCTTCTGATGCAGGCGGTCGGCATGGTGCGCCACGATGCGCCGGAAGTATTTCAGGCGATCGAACACGCCAACCCCTATGCTCCGCAGGTGCGAAGGCACTTCTTCGCACTGGCCGATCAGATCAATGAGGAGCTGGCGCGCGCGCACCCGATGCCTGCCAGAGAGGAGGCTGCATAATCGCATCCCCCCGACAAATGCCGCTACAGGGGCATTTCGGAAGTCTGCTTGACCGTCTGGCTCGGCACGTCGGTCTTCAGGTTCTGAACGCCCTTGATCCGGCTCAGATATTCCGACTGGAAGCGGCGGTAATCCTCGATATCCGCCGCGACCACCCGGATCATCGCATCATAGTCGCCCAGCATGAAATAGCATTCGAGCACCTGCGGCAGCTTCAGGATTTCCTTGGCGAAGGTCTGCAGCGTCTCCTCGTCCTGCTGGTCCAGCCGGATGCGCGTGAAGAAAGTCAAACCCTTGCCGACCTTGGCCGGGTTCAACACGGCGACATAGCGGTCGATCACGCCCGCCTCTTCCAGAAGCTTCACCCGCCGCAAGCAGGGCGAAGGCGACAGGCCGACCTCGCGTGCCAGATCATTATTGGCAATGCGGCCATCGCGCTGCAGCACGCGGAGAATCCGTTTATCGATCTCATCCAGCTTCATTGGCTTTGAATTCCATTTATGGCGATATCTGTGGCATTTCCTGCCAAACATTGGCGCAAACCGGCGTAATTCGCAACCAAATTGCCGAAGAGAACGGTTATAGTTGCGAAACCTCTCAAGAAAGCCCGCAAGAGACTGACCAAGGGGCGGCCGCGAACCAGCGGCCAGCCACAGTATCTTGCAGCCAGATGAGACGCCCGACGCTGCACAAGCGCCGCCAAACAACCAGACAGAGCGCACCGCTCCAGCAGGAATTCTATGGATATTTCACAGGCCTATGCGCCTCAAAAAAGCAGATCCGGGCGCGGCTCGGAATTCCGTCGCGGGGCCGCAGCCGGTCTGCCGGTTCTGCTTGGCATCATTCCCTATGCGCTGGTGCTGGGCGCGCAGGCGGCTCAAAAAGGCCTCAGCATCGTGGAAGTGCCGCTGATGACCGGACTGAACTTTGCAGGCGGGTCGGAATTTGCGGCCATCCAGCTCTGGACCTCACCGCCGCATGTCCTGCTGATCGTCGCCATCACCTTTCTGGTCAACAGCCGCCACCTGCTGATGGGCGCGGCGCTGGCCCCGTTCATCCGCCATCTGCCCAAGCGCAAGGCATTCGCCAGCCTGTTTCTGATGTGCGATGAAAGCTGGGCGCTCGGCCTTGCCGACGCCAAACGTCGCCAGTCGAAGGGCGTCAATCCGGCCTTGAGCCTCACCTTCTATGCCGGCGTGGCGATTCCTTTCTACCTTGCATGGGTTTTATTCACCACGCTGGGTGCGGCCTTTGGGCCGATGATGGGAGACCTGCGCCCCTATGGTTTCGACATGGCGTTTCCGGCGGTATTTCTGGTGCTGCTGGCGGGCATGTGGAAAGGCTTCGCGGCCGCGCGGCCCTGGCTGGTCAGCCTTGTCGTGGCCGCACTGACCTATCTCACCATTCCCGGCGCCTGGTATGTCGCCGCCGGGGCCTTGTCCGGTCTCGTTGCAGCCTATCTGCTGGCAGGTGAAGAATGATCGATCCGTTAGCTGTTCTGACCATCGTCCTGATGGCAAGCGTCACCTATCTCACGCGGATCGGCGGCTATGTGCTGCTGCGCAACCGTACGCTCAGCAAACGTGCGACGGCGGTGATGGAAGCAGCCCCCGGCTGCGTCCTGATCTCGGTCATCGCGCCCGATTTCGTGTCGGACAAGCCTGCCGACCTGATAGCGCTCGCGATCACCATCTTCGCTGCAACGCGCTTTTCCATGCTGCCGACCGTGCTGATCGGCATTAGCGCGGCGGGGCTTTGCCGCTATTTCATCGGATAGTGGCGCTCCAGTTCAGTGCAAGTGCTTCAGCTTGTCGGGATTGCGCACGACATAAATCCCGACGATCTTTCCTTCTTCGATATCCAGCGCCGTTGTCTGGATTTCTCCATCGGCTTCTTGCGTGATGAAGCCGGGCAACCCATTGATGAAAACCGTGCGCAACAGCGTGGACTGGTTGCCGCTGAAATAGGCGGCCAGTTTCTCGTGGGTCTTCATCACCTCGTCGAAGCCGAAAACAGGCTTCGGGAAAGCCGGGCGCTTGCCGCCGCCATCGGCATGAAGGTTCACATCTGCCGCCAGCATCGCACCAAGCGCTTTCATGTCGCCGCTGCGCGACGCCGTGAAAAAGGCCTGCGCCAGTTCGAGCCCGCGCTGCCTGTCGACCTGAAAACGCGGACGCTCCTCGCGCACATGCTTGCGAGCCCGCGCCGCAAGCTGGCGGCAGGCTGCGGCATCGCGCTGGATGGTCCGCGCTATCTCGTCGAAATCCAGCCCGAAGACGTCGTGCAGCAGGAAGGCCGCACGTTCCAGCGGCGAAAGACGCTCCAGCGCCAGCATCAGCGGCAGGGTGACATCGTCATCCGCCTCTTCTTCCACAACCGGGTCGGGAATCCACGGCCCGAAATAGGTTTCGCGCTGGTTGCGCCCGGATTTCAGGAAATCGAGGCATAGACGGGTGACAGTGCGGCGCAGGAAGGCTTCCGGCTCGCGCACCTCGCTGCGGTCGGCGTTCATCCATCGGATGAACGCCTCCTGCACCATATCCTCGGCATCGGCGACCGAACCCAGCATACGATAGGCAACGCGGATCAGTTTCGGGCGCAGCGGATCGAAGCTTTCGGCTGCATCGCCTTGTGAGGATATGTCGGTCATCAGACGGCTGCCTTTGCGACAGGCTGCTTGGTTTCGGGTTCGAACCAGAGATTGAAGCCGACCGCCATGCGGTTCCAGCCATTGATGATGTTGATCATCAGCGTAAGGTTCACCTGTTCTTCCTCGGAGAACTGTGCCTGCATGGCGCGGCGTGCTTCTTCCAGATCGTGGCCTTGTGACAGGCGGGTCAGCGCGTCGACCCAGCCCAGCGCCGCACGCTCGCGCTCAGAATAGCACGGTGCTTCGCGCCATGCCGACAACAAATAGATGCGCTGTTCGGTCTCGCCCAGCGAACGCGCCTCGACCGTATGCATGTTGATGCAATTGGCGCAGGCATTGATCTGCGACGAGCGGATTTTGACGAGTTCGATCAGGCTCGCTTCCAGACTGGAGGCGATGGTCATCGAAGCGGCCATCCAGGATTTCATCGTGGCGGGGGCAACGTTGAACGGGTTGAGCAGAGGGGTCATGGTATCGTTCCTTTTGGTTGAAGGGCTTTCGATAGACATGACGAGCGGGCAATGCCGAATGTGACATGAGACAGAAAAAAATTTGAGCGCCTGGCGTTCTGGCGCTTATGCGATGGAGCAAGTCTCCCCCGTAGAGCGACGAAGGAAAAGACGCACGAGCAGGCCCCACGATCGGCATTGCATGTTTTGACTGGACAATTGGACTGCTGCATCTGGATGTTTACGCGGGTCTCCTCCCCGTTGCGATGGTATCTCCCTTTCGCTGTTCTCTTCGCACCTGCCGCCACCTTCCCGGCTTTTCATTGCCCGGCACGCTGCTTCGCCCCCGCCTCTTTCTCCGTTTCCCAATCCGTCCCTCCTTTTCTGTTATCCTCGGCCCGATCTCCTCACCGTGTCTCCCCTTCCTGAAACAACAGTTGCGTTCCTCGTGATGCCGGGCGGCAAAGAACATTTTTTGCGCTCCGGTGCTCGCGTATCCTTAACCCCGCTCCCCTCCGTGCTCGAAAATCGCTCTGTTCGCCACGACCTGATGAATGTGCAACTGTAGTGCTAGCTTTTCACCCGCGTTGACAACATACCAACTGGTCGGTATTGTTTGGAGAACAAGGCGGAGATTGCATCGGAAAGCCCGGCTTGCATTTGAAGTGATGTTGAGGAGGAACCATCATGACGAAAACGCCTTCCAGCGGCGACAGTCCGCCACGTCCTATCATCACCGCATTTGAAAATTCTCCCGATCGCGGCCGAGGGATGGCGCGGGACATGCCCGTTCGATGGGCGCTTGAAGAGACCGGGCGGGACTATGATATGCGCCTCGTCTCGTTTGAGGCGATGAAAGCCCGCCCCCACCTCGATCTTCAACCCTTCGGGCAGATACCGACCTATCAAGAGGGCGATCTGGCGCTGTTTGAATCCGGCGCGATCGTGCTTCATATCGCGGAGCAGAACCCCGGTCTTCTGCCGGATGACGCCAATGGCCGCGCACGCGCCATCACATGGATGTTCGCTGCGCATAACACCATCGAACCGGTAATCGTCGAACGGGAAATGGCCGGTTTTGTCGAACGGCAGGAAAGCTGGTACGAGCAGCGCATGCCGATCGTGGAAGCGCGTATCCGCAAAAGACTGGACGCACTTTCCGCCTGTCTGGGCGATAATGACTGGCTTGAGGGCGCATTCAGTGCCGGTGATCTTTTGATGGTGTCCGTACTGCGGCGGCTGAAGAGTTCAGGCATATTGAACGACTATCCGAACCTTGCCGCCTATGTCGCGCGCGGGGAGGCACGCGCGGCTTTCAAGCGCGCATATGACGCCCAGCACGCGGTTTTCCTCGCCGCATCGAAAGATTGAGCCTTTCTGCTGCCATCTATCCGCAGTCGAGTTCGCTCAATATCCATTCCCTGAATGCGCGGATTTTTGGCGTGGTGCGGCGGGATTTGGGATAGACCAGCCAATAGGCGCGACCATCGTCGCCGAGAATGTCGAAGGGCTGGATAAGCTGGCCGGTGGCGATTTCCATCTGGTGGAAAGCGGGCGTCAGGATGCCGACGCCCTGCCCTGCGGCAGCCGCCCGCCCTTCAATGTGCTGCGCTCCAAGCCGGTTCTGCGTATTGCCCGGTAATTGCGGGTTTTCGATCCCCGCCGCCTCGAACCAGATTTTCCACCAGGGGTCGCTCGCGTCGATGATCTTGAGCCGTAGCAGGTCGGCAGGTTCCTTCACCCCGCCGATGGTTGCGGCCAGAGCCGGGCTCAGCATCGGCGTGAAACTCGCCTTGATGAGCTGATGCGCTTCCAGTCCCGGCCATTTGCCGAAGCCGCTTCGGATCGCGATATCGACATTGGTCGTCGCGAAGTCGATCAAGCTGTCGGACGTGTCGAGCCTGACCGCAAGCGATGGATGCCGCATCTGGAACGAGCCGAGCCGATGCGCCAGCCAGTTGGCGGCAAAGGTGGCCAGAACGCTGATCGACAGGGTGCCCTCCGCATCCTCCCGCAGGCTGGCAAAGGCATTGCGCATCGTCTCGAAGGCTTCCGTGATGGAAGGCGCCAGACATTTGCCAAGTTCCGTCAGTTCCACCTGTCGCGGCATACGCAGAAACAGGGGCGCGCCGACGCGCTCCTCCAATATCTTGATCTGATAGCTGACCGCAGCCTGCGTCATGCCCAGCTCCGCCGCAGCGCGGGTGAAACTTGCATGGCGGGCGGCGGATTCAAAAACGCGAATGGCCGATAAAGGGGGAAGCGCTGTCGTCATGATGCATAAGTTTTCCTTATGCACACTACTCGATGTTCGATTGGAAAACAAAGGTTTTCCGGCGCATAGCTATAGGCAGAATTTAACAGGCGGCTGCCTCCCACAGCCGCTTCATCCGATAGGTGAGATCATGAAAAACCTCGATTCTGCCTGCACGACCGCCACGGCCTCCGCGATCAGCCACGCAACGGAAAGCGGCTGGAGCGCGCTGTTTTCACGCCTGTTTTCGTTCAGGCGCACCCGTATCACCATCAACGAATATTCGCCGGAATATCTCTTGCGGGATATCGGCATCGGTGATGGGCGCACGCAATATTATTCGCGAGACGGGCATAAGCTGCCCGAATGGCGGTGACCCCTGTCACGCGCTGATGACGGCAAAGCCGCGCGCCTTGAGGCCGCGACGGTCCTCGTGGAGATTGCTGACGAGGCGGCTGCGGCTTCCGTCCAGATGCGCGCCCATCAGCGCCGTCGCCTTTTCGGCATTTCCTTCGCGCACCGCGTCGAGAATGGCGCGGTGTTCGGCCCATGCGCGGGCGAGCGCCGCCTCGTCGCGCACCTCCAGCCAGCGCGCCCGTGAGAGGCGCTGCATGGCATCGCGCACGCCACGGCTGAGAAACTCGTTGCCGGAAAGCCGCGCCAGCTCGATATGAAAATCCATGCCGATCCGGTGCCATTCCTCGCGCGAGGTGTCGGCGTCGCAACTGTCCAGCATGGCCGCAATAGGCTCCACGCCGCTGCGATCTTCCAGCGCGCAGGTCAGCTTTAACGCGGCGATTTCCAGCGCCTCGCGATAGACGCCGATCTGTTCGATCTCGCCGAGATTGATTGGCGAAACCGTCCAGCCGCGCCCTTCGCGGCAGATCAGCCCCTCCGCTTCCAGCCGCAGAAGTGCCGCCCGGATCGGTGTGCGCGAGGCGGCAAACTGCGCCTCGATCCAGCGTTCGGTCAAACGCTCGCCCGGCCCCAGTTCCAGGCCGAGGATCATGTCGCGAAGCTGCGTTTCAACCTGCCTCATCTGTGACATCGGCAACCATTCTCCGTTTTAAGGCAGCGCCCCGATTGACAAGTCGTTTCGACAGGCGCATTCATGCATACCGTTTTGGTATCCCAAAATGGAATACATTGCAATCGCGAGATATGACATGAGCACCGCCCAAGCCGCTGCCGACGATGAGACCGCAGCCTGCCAGGAAAATGTGACCGCCGAAGACAACCCGGAACGCTACTGGAAGCAGAACCTGCTGATCTGCCTCCTCGGTTCCTTCACTACGCTCATAGCCATGTCGCTCCTCCTGCCCTTCCTGCCGCTCTATGTGGAACAGCTGGGTGTCGCGGATCATGCGGCGATCGTGCAATGGTCGGGCATCGCCTATGGCGCGACCTTTCTGGCCGCAGCCTTCGTCGCGCCGCTGTGGGGCAAGCTCGGCGACCGTTACGGACGCAAGCTGATGCTGATCCGCGCCAGCCTCGGCATGGCCATCGCCATGTCGCTGATCGGCATGGTGACGAGCGTGTGGCAACTGGTGGCGCTGCGCCTGTTCGTCGGCATTGCGGGCGGCTATTCGTCCGGCTCCATGATCCTCGTCGCCACGCAGACGCCAAGGGAAAAAACCGGCTGGGCGCTGGGCGCGCTTTCTGCGGGCATCATGGCGGGCAATCTGGCAGGCCCGCTGCTCGGCGGCGCATTGCCGCCGCTGATCGGCATCCGCGCAACCTTCTGGCTGGCGGGCGGCGTGATCTTTCTCACCTTTCTGGCCACGACATTTCTGATCCGCGAAGAGCGCAAGCCGCCCAAGCCGACGAAAGAGCAGAAGGCGGAATCCATCTGGGCAGCCGTTCCCGACAGGAAACCGGTTATCGCCATGCTGGTGACGGGCATGCTGCTGCTTTTCGCCAATATGTCGATAGAGCCGATCATCACCGTCTATGTGATGCAGTTGATGGACGACCAGACGAAAGTGACGCTAATTTCCGGCGTGGTGATGGCGGCTGCCGCACTCGGCAGCATCCTGTCGTCATCGCGGCTCGGTCGCCTTGCCGACCGCATCGGCCATACGCGCGTCATCATCGGCGCGCTGTCGATTTCCGCACTCCTGTTGATCCCGCAGGCCTTCGTGACCGAAGCCTGGCAGCTGATCGGCCTGCGCTTTCTGATGGGGCTGGCACTGGGCGGCCTCCTGCCCTGCATCAGCAGCGTCATAAGGCACAATGTCCCCGACCGTGTGGCGGGCGGCATTCTCGGGCTTTCCGTCTCGGCGCAATATGTCGGCCAGGTTGCCGGGCCGGTCGCGGGCGGCTTTGTCGGCGGTCACTTCGGCATGCGCTCCGTGTTTCTCGGCACATGCCTGATCATGATGCTCGGCGCATTTTATAACTGGACCGTGCTGCGCAGGAACCCGTAATTCTGTCATGGACCGAATCCCCCAACCATGGCGGAACCAGCATGACAGCACATATCTTCACGCCCTTTGAAACGCTCGCCGAAAGGCTGCTGCCTCATGCGCTCGAACATGGCGAGGACGGGTCGCACGACCTGTCCCACCTTGCCCGCGTCTGGAAGAATGCAGCCGCCATTCAGCGTCATGAAGGCGGCGATGCGGAAGTGCTTTGCGCCGCCGCCCTGCTGCATGATTGCGTGAGCGTGGAAAAGAATTCGCCCGACCGAAACCGCGCTTCGCGTCTGGCGGCAGAAAAGGCGACGGGGCTGCTGCGCGATCTCGGCTGGAATGAAGCGAGCATCGGCCTTGCCGCCCACGCCATCGAGGCGCACAGTTTTTCGGCGAATATCGAGCCTGTCACGGTGGAAGCGAAAATATTGCAGGATGCCGACCGGCTCGATGCCATCGGCGTCATTGGTGCAGCGCGGTGCTTCTACATTGCGGGCCGCATGGGCAGTGCGCTTTACGACTGGCGCGACCCGCACGCCGAAAACCGCCCGCTGGACGACAAGCGTTTCGCGCTCGACCATTTCCGCACGAAACTGTTCGGCCTTGCCTCCGGTTTCAAGACGGAAACCGGAAAGCTCATGGCAGCCGAACGGCACAGGCGGCTGGAAGCCATCTTCGATGACTTCCTCGCCGAAGCCAACGGCTAGATTGGTAGATTGTGGTTATGGTGAGCATGAGCACCGGAGGCGCAAAACAACGCCATTTGCAGGCCGCCAGAGCTGCAATCTCAGATTGAGTAACCGCCGTCGATATTGAGTGCCGTCCCCGTCACCATCGACGCGGCGTCCGAGGCCAGCCAGAGAGCGGCTTCCGCCACATCGTCGGGCGTCGAGAACCGGTCGAGCGGAATGGTCGCCTTGAGCGCTGCCCGCGCTTCCGGCGTATCCTCCTCCAGAAACAGCTTCAATGCCTCACCCTCGCTTTCGGCAGGGCAGATGCAGTTGACGCGGATGTTCTTTTCCGCCAGCTCCAGCGCCATGGCCTTGGTCGCGCTGATGATCCAGCCCTTGGAGGCGCTGTACCAGACCAGCCCCTTGCGCGGACGCAGCGCAGTTGCGGAAGCCGTGTTGATGATGACGCCGCTGCCCTGATGCTCCATGATCGGCACCACGATCTGGGTCGAATAATAAAGCGCCTTCATGTTGACCGCGGCGATCAGATCGAAATTGTCCTCCGTGACTTCCGTCAGCGGCATGTTTCGATGTGTGAAACCGGCATTGTTGATCATGATGTCGATGGAGCCGAATGCTTCAAACGCCGCGCGCGCCACGCGCTCCATGTCGTCCTTGCGCGAAACATCGGCCTGCACGGCAAGGCCGTTCTTGCCGATCTCGGCGAGTTCATCCTCAACATGCTTCACGTTCACATCGGCGAGAACGACCTTGGCACCCTCGGCTGCAAATCGGCGCGCCATGCCTGAACCGAGCAGCCGACCGCGCGTGATGATTGCGACCTTATCCTGCAGCCTCTTCATGTCATTCTCCTTTGGCATAACCAAGATACCGTCCAACTTGGCCAAATCACTTGAATCCAGATTGTTTGTTCCAATATGGCCTTAAGATGAACATGTCATGTGTGCACAAGCCGTTAATCCGTCAATTATCGCAGGATGCTTTCACTTTCGCGGGAATGCGGCATTGCGACTGTTGAATTTAAATCGATTAGATAATAGACAAGGGCAGCGTTAAAATCGCATGCTGCCCACAGGCAGACTGATTTGCGCAAGAAGAGAAGAGAGCGATAGATGACCAGCCAGACAATTCCGGTAGAGCCCTTCGACTGCATCGTGTTCGGCGGTTCCGGCGATCTTGCCGAACGCAAGCTCATCCCGGCGCTGTATCAGCGTCAGCGTGCAGGCCAGCTCACCGACCCGACGCGCATCATCGGCGCATCGCGCAGCGCCATGACGGATGACGAATACCGGCAGTTCGCACGCAATGCCATCCATGAGCATGTGAAGCCAGAGGAAGTCGACGAGAAGGAAGTCGACGGGTTTCTCGCCCGCCTCAGCTATGTGGCTGTCGATGCCAAGTCGGAAGAAGGCTGGGATGCACTCAAGACCCTGATCGGCAAGAAGCCGGAAAAGATCCGCGCTTTCTATCTCGCCGTCAGCCCGACGCTGTTCGGTGATATCGCCACTCGGCTGAAAGCGCATGGGCTAATCACCCGCGACACGCGCATCATCGTGGAAAAGCCGATCGGTCGCGATCTGGAATCCGCCATGGCGCTCAACGACACGCTCGGCAGCGTTTTCCGCGAAGACCAGATTTTCCGCATCGATCACTATCTCGGCAAGGAAACCGTGCAGAACCTGATGGCGCTGCGCTTTGCCAATGCGCTTTATGAGCCGTTGTGGAACTCCGCCCATATCGACCATGTGCAGATCACCGTCGCCGAAGCGGTCGGCCTGGAAGGACGCGCCGGTTATTACGACAAGGCGGGCGCGCTGCGCGACATGGTGCAGAACCACATTCTCCAGCTTCTCTGCCTTGTTGCGATGGAGCCGCCTTCATCGGTCGAAGCCGATGCGGTCCATGACGAAAAGGTCAAGGTTCTGCGCTCCTTGAAGCCGATTACCAATCTCAATGTCGAAGATGTGACGGTGCGCGGCCAATATCGCGCCGGTGCCTCGGCGGGCGGGCCGGTGCGCGGCTATCTGGAAGATCTGGAAAGCGACACCAGCAATACCGAAACCTTTGTGGCGCTGAAGGCCGAAATCGCCAACTGGCGCTGGGCTGGCGTACCCTTCTACCTGCGCACCGGCAAGCGGCTTGCCACGCGCGTTTCGGAAATCGTCGTTACCTTCAAGCCGATCCCGCATTCGATCTTTGGCGAAAGCGCCGGCAAGGTGATCGCCAACCAGCTCGTCATCCGGCTCCAGCCCGATGAGGGCGTGAAGCAGTGGCTGATGATCAAGGATCCGGGTCCGGGCGGCATGCGCCTGCGCCATGTGCCGCTGGACATGAGCTTTGCCGAATCCTTCAGCGAGCGCAATCCGGATGCCTATGAACGCCTCATCATGGATGTGGTTCGCGGCAACCAGACGCTGTTCATGCGGCGCGACGAAGTTGAAGCCGCATGGCGCTGGGTCGATCCGATCCTGCAGGGTTGGGAGTTGAACAGCCAGCCTGTGCAGGGCTACACGGCAGGAACATGGGGGCCGTCATCGTCCATCGCGCTCATCGAGCGTGACGGGCGCACATGGCACGAAAGCCTCTGATTTCTGTCTTGGAAGGGAATGGAATGAGCATCGAACGGCACGATTTCACCAGCGGAACAGAACTGGCGCAGGCGCTCTCCGAAGCCATTGCGAACAAGCTGAATGCCGCCATCGCTGAACGGGGACAGGCGACGCTCGCCGTCTCCGGCGGCACCACGCCGCTCAGGCTGTTCGAAGTGCTCTCCCGCAAGATGATCGACTGGAACCTTGTTACGATCACACTTGTGGATGAGCGTTTCGTGCCCGTCGAAAGCGACCGCTCCAACGAAAAGCTGGTGCGTGAGCATCTTCTGCGCGACCATGCGGGCGTGGCAAGGTTCGTCGGCCTTTACAATCCGGCAGCGACCGCTGAAACGGCGGCGCTTGCCGCCGCCAGCCGCATCGATGCGCTGCGCCGTCCTTTCGACGTGGTGGTGCTTGGCATGGGCAATGACGGGCATACCGCCTCCTTCTTTCCGGGTGCGGACCGCCTCGATCAGGCGATCAACCCGAAAACCCGGGCGCTCGTGCTGCCCATCCATGCCGAGGGTGCTGGTGAGAAACGCCTGACCCTGACCCTTCCCATCATCGCCGAAGCCGAAATGCTGGTTCTGCATATCGAAGGCGCCGCCAAGCAGGCAACGCTGGAAAAGGCGCTTTCCGGCGATGACGAGAATGAAATGCCCGTGCGGGCTGTCTTCCATCATGCCCGCACACCGATCCAGCTTTACTGGAGCAGCTAGAGCGCATCCCGAAAAGTGGGAACCGGTTTTCGGAAAAGATGCGCGATAAAACAAACAGATCGAGCATTTCCAGCGATTCATCAAAAACAGGAAATGCTCTGGTTATATCGGCAAAGGTGACACCCATGCCCACCGAGACGGCGCATAAACGCATTCAGGAAATCACCGCGCGCATTCGCGAACGGTCCAAGCCGACGCGCGAAGCCTATCTTGGCCGTGTGCGTGAGGCTGCATCCAACAAGCCGAAGCGGGCGGTGCTGGGCTGCGCCAACCTCGCGCATGGATTTGCCGCCTGCGGTCCGCACGATAAGGCGGCGCTGACCGGCGACGAGATTCCGAACCTCGGCATCATCACCGCCTATAACGACATGCTGTCGGCGCATCAGCCGTTCGAAACCTTTCCGCAGCTCATCAAGCAGGCTGCGCGTGAAGCAGGCGGCGTGGCGCAGGTTGCAGGCGGCGTGCCCGCCATGTGCGATGGTGTCACGCAAGGGTTCGCGGGCATGGAACTGTCGTTGTTCTCCCGCGAAGTGATTGCGATGGCGACCGCCGTCGGCCTGTCGCATGATATGTTCGATGCCGCCGTTTATCTCGGCGTCTGCGACAAGATCGTTCCCGGCCTCATCATCGGTGCGCTGGCCTTCGGCCACCTGCCCGCCGTGTTCGTGCCTGCCGGGCCGATGACCAGCGGCCTGCCGAACGACGAAAAGGCCAAGACCCGCCAGCTTTATGCCGAAGGCAAGGTCGGGCGCGCCGAATTGCTGGAATCGGAGTCGAAATCCTATCACGGCCCCGGCACCTGCACTTTCTACGGCACGGCCAATTCCAACCAGATGCTGATGGAAATCATGGGCCTGCATCTGCCGGGCGCATCCTTCATCAATCCGGGAACGCCGCTGCGCGACGCCTTGACCCGCGAAGCGGCAAAGCGTGCGCTGGCGATCACCGCGCTCGGCAATGAATACACGCCGGTCGGCGAAATGCTGGACGAGCGTTCCTTCGTCAATGGCGTCATCGGTCTCAATGCGACCGGCGGTTCCACCAACCATACCATCCACCTGATCGCCATGGCCGCCGCCGCCGGCATCAAGCTGACATGGCATGATATTTCCGAGATTTCGGACGTGGTCCCGCTGCTGGCGCGTGTCTATCCGAACGGTCTTGCCGATGTGAACCATTTCCATGCCGCTGGCGGCATGGGCTTTCTCATCCGCGAGCTTCTCGATGGCGGCATTCTGCATGAGGATGTGCGCACCGTCTTCGGCGAAGGTCTGCGGCCTTACGCCATCGAGCCGAAGCTTGGCGCTGACGGCAATGTCGTGCGCGAGCCGGTGCCGGAAAAAAGCGGCGACGACAAGGTTCTGGCGAAGATTCACGCGCCCTTCCAGCCTACCGGCGGCATCAAGGTCCTGACCGGCAATATCGGCAATGCGATCATCAAGGTTTCCGCCGTGAAGCCGGAACGTCAGGTTATCGAAGCGCCCGCCAGGGTATTCAACGATCAGGCGGAAATGCAGGCCGCGTTCAAGGCGGGCGAGCTGACCGGCGATTTCATCGCCGTGGTTCGCTATCAGGGCCCGAAAGCCAATGGCATGCCGGAACTGCACAAGCTGATGACAGTTCTGGGCATCTTGCAGGATCGCGGCCAGCGTGTCGCCCTTGTCACCGATGGCCGCCTGTCCGGCGCATCGGGCAAGGTTCCCTCTGCCATCCATGTCACGCCGGAAGCGCTTGATGGCGGCATCATCGGGAAAATCCGCGACGGCGATGTTATCCGCCTCGATGCCGTCAACGGTACGCTGGAAGCCTTGACCAATATCGCCCTGCTGAACGATCGCGGCGAGGATCGCCCCGATCTTTCCGGCAATGAACATGGCATGGGACGCGAATTGTTTCGTGCTTTCCGCCAGATCGCCGGTCGGGCTGACGAAGGCGCTTCGGTGTTCTGAAAAGGCCGGAAATGAAATTAAGGCAAAACAGTGATTTCAGCTGTTTTGCCTCTCAAACCATCAAAACCGGAATGAAACTGCACAAAAAGCGCAGTTCAATTGTGTCAAAAAACTGGCTTTTTCACGCCAGCAGTGCGGCAAGCCGAGGTGAGCGTGTTCGCCATGAGCATGGCGATGGTCATCGGACCGACGCCGCCCGGAACCGGGGTGATCGCTCCGGCGACCTTTTCGGCTTCCGCGAAATCGACATCGCCGACCAGTCGCGTCTTGCCTTCGCCCCTTTCAGGCGCCGGAATGCGATTGATGCCGACATCGATCACTGTTGCGCCCGGCTTGACCCAGTCGCCCTTGACCATCTGCGGGCGTCCGACCGCCGCCACCAGAATGTCCGCCGTGCGGGCAATCGCGGGCAGGTCTTTCGTGCGGCTATGCGCTACCGTAACCGTCGCATTGGCGGCGAGCAGGAGATTGAACATCGGCTTGCCGACAATGTTGGAACGCCCGATCACCACGGCATTGAGCCCCGAAAGATCGCGGCCATGCACGCGCTCGATCATGATCATCGCGCCCGCTGGCGTGCAGGGTACGAAAGCCGTTTCAACCTCGCCGGTGCCAAGCTTTCCGACATTGATGAAATGGAAACCGTCGACATCCTTGTCGGGGGAAATGGTCTGGATCACCCGGCCTGAATCAATGTGCCTGGGCAGCGGCAACTGCACCAGAATGCCATGGATGGCGGGGTCGTTGTTCAGGCTCTCGATCAGGTCGAGAAGCTCGCGCTCCGACGCCGTTTCCGGGAGGTCATGCTGAACGGAGTGAAAACCGCATTCCTTGGCCTTGCGGCTCTTGGAAGCGACATAGACCTGGCTTGCCGGGTCTTCGCCGACAATCACCACTGCAATACCGGGCACAATGCCGGTTGCAGCCACGAGCTTTTCGGTCTCGGTCTTCACCGTGGAAACCACATCCTCGGCGAGCTTCTTGCCATCAATCAATTGGGCCATAGCGAGCGCTCCGTTCATTCGGGATTGTCTGGGAAATACACGACATATTTTCCGCACACATGCCCATAAGCGTCATGACGCCCGATGACAATTGGCGAATGCGCGACAATGCAGGATTTTATGGCAGGATTTTATGAAATTTCAGAACGCCGGGTCATGTCAGAGCCGCGAAGCACGGGACGAACGCACCTCGTCGATGGCACGACCGAGGGCGGTGTTTTCCCTCGGTCGGCTGACGCCTTCATTCTCGGCTTCCCACCGCGCATTGGCCTCGCGGATTACGGCGGCAAGACGCGTCTCGCCGTAGGTTTCAAGAACCTCTTCCGGTTCAGCTTCCATCTTTGACGGCGACCGAGGCTTGCGACCGGCCAGCGCCATGGAAAGAAGGCCAAGCAGGAAACCGCCCCCAAAGCCAAGGGCGATGATCCACTGCGGCGGGAGATCGCGCGGGTTCGGTTCAGCAATGGCCGGCGCTACAATCCGCACCGTCGCCGCGGAACCAGCGGAGGCCGGTTCACCGCGCGCCGCACGCATCTGCAAATCTTCAAACAGCGCCTGCTTCGCCGCTGCATCGCGCTCCAGCATTTGCAGGCGGGCTTTGTCTTCGTCCGTGGCGGGCGTCGAGCCGAAACCGGCAATGGCGGCGGCTGCTTTTTGTTCACGTTCGACCGCATTCTTAAGATCGGCCTGCAAGACGCTGCGCTGGCTTGAAATCTCCGTCGCGATCTGGGCCTCGATCTGCTTCGCTTCGCCCCCCTGCCCCGCTGTGCGATAGCGCTCCACCAGCGCTCCGAGGGCTCCCGAACGCATGCTTTCCGGCACGCCCTTGCGGACGAGACTTTCGGCGCTGGCCCCATTCAGGCTGTTGGCCTCGGCTGCGATCCGCGCCGTCTCGGCCTTGCTGTCGGCGAACTCGCGCTGAAGCGCGGCCTTGTTGTTGTCATCGCCGAAATCCCGGCTCATACGAAAGGCATTTGCCGCCTGCCGTGCCGCTTCGGCATCCGCTTCCAACCGTTGCAGTCGCGCCGGAAGGTCGCCTTCAGGCCCGCCCGGCGAAGCGCCGCCCTGCAGATGATCGCGAAACGCCTGCGCAACGGCATTGGCGAGAAGTGCCGCCGTTTCCGGCTTGTCTGCCGTCGCTTCGACATTCACCGTCCCGCTGTCCAGCGCCTGCGTGAAATCGAGGCGCTGGCGCAGCAATTGCGCGCCCGGCAAGTGGGGCCATGCAACTGCGGGAGACCGCAGGTCTTCGGGCAGCAGTCGGGTCAGGCGAAAACGCAGTTCCTCCAGAACGGATGGGGCACCGAGGTCGGTGGCACGTTCGATACGCGCCATCTGCGCGGCCCGCTCAAGAACGGCATTGGAGGCAATTTCGCTGCGCCGCTCCGGCGGGAAGACCTGCATGGAAGCCGTAGCCGCATATTGTGGCGGCACCAGAAAGGCATAGGTAGTTCCGATAATTCCGCCCAGCAGCGTGAAACCGGCCAGAAGCCCCCAGCGCCGCCTGCGACGGGGCAATTTCACCGGCTGGCTTTCAGGCTTTGAAGCGGTTGTGGGAGTTTGCGGCACTGGTTGCGCCCTGGCCGCCGCACCATCGAGATTGGCCTGCAAGGCCTCACGCACGGCGTACATCCGGCCTTGCATATCGGCCTTCGGATCAATGGAGCCATCATGTTCGGCGTCCAACAGTTCCTGCTTGCGGCGAAGCAGTTCCTCCCGGCGTCTTTGATGTTCGCGCTCTTCAGTATCCTGAAATCCACGGAACGAGGAAGCAGGGTGCAGGAATTCCGGCGCATAGGCCAGAAGCGGACGGCCAGCCGCACGTTTCCCCTCTCTGTCCCTCTCCACCATCGTTCCGTCCCGATTGCACCCTGTTTATTGATCCAGATTAATATTCATCATGGCAAATAAACCGTTAAAATTGCAATTATATACGTTGATTCATGCAGATAAATCAGGAGGCCCGCATGAACGCCGAAACGGAATACGCCATCGATCCAGACCGGCTGCACGGCATCATTCGATTTATCCAGAATGCAGAACGACTGAAAAGCACATTACGTTCCGGCCATACCTCTCAAGGCCGACCGGAAAGCACCGCCGAACATAGCTGGCGACTTTGCCTGCTGGTATCGCTGTTCGACCGGGAACTGGGCGATTGCGACCGGCTGAAACTCATCAAGATGTGCATCGTCCACGATCTGGGCGAAGCGATTTCGGGCGATGTGCCCGCCATCCATCAATCCGCCGATGACGGGCGAGCCGAGCGCGAAAGAGCCGACCTCATGACGCTGTGCGAGCCGCTGCCGGACGATCTGCGCACGGAAATCATCGAGCTTTGGGCGGATTATAACGAAGGCGGCTCACCGGAGGCGATCTTCGCCAAGGGCTTCGACAAGCTTGAAACCATGATGCAGCACAATATCGGGCTCAATCCGCCCGATTTCGACTATGCTTTCAACCTGGGTTACGGCGTGAGGCAGACCGCCCGCCACCCGCTGCTGCGCCGGTTCCGCGAAATCGTGGACGGTGAAACCCGGCGCAATGCAGAGCGACAGTCGTAAAGCGGTTCCGGTTAAAACAGAGCCGCTCTAACTATTTGTTTCATAGCATTATCCAACGCATCGAAGCGGCATAAGAAATCAGTCCAGTGAACTGATTTCCCCGCATAGACGTTTCACACTTTTGCTGGAAATGCTCTAACTCAAGGTCGCGAAATGGCGCAGCGTGAAGGTGATCTGATAAACCAGCGCAACGGCAGCAAAAGCCGCATGATAGCGCCTGTCGCCCCAGTACACGGCAATCAGGCTGAACAGGATGAAGCAGGCGACCTGTATGGGATATTCGATGCCGTAGACCCGGTAGTGATCGGCGCCCTTCAACAGCGTGTCGATGAAATCGGCGACATAGACCAATGCCAGAATGCCGAAAAACCACTTGCGCCGGGAAATGAAGTAATCGCGGTAGCCGGTATATTCCTCCATGCTGTCGGGAAAGAGCAGCGTGCAGAGCAGGAAATGGAGACCGGCGTAGAAAATCACGAAGAGATACTTCTCGAAGGTCCAGAGCTGAATGGTGCGCAGGCCGAATTCGAACCACCAGAAATGGATGACCGAAAGCAGGATGAAACCCACCCAGGCCAGATGGACCGGATAAATCTTCTGCTTGCCCGGATGCTGGATGAACCGCGCCAGTCCTGTCAAAAGGCGGGAAACGCACAAGCCGAGGATCATGCCTATGATGATGCGGACATGGCCGAAAGCTTCGGCTGGCGGCACGCCCGTTGTCAAAGCCGGATCCATTCTTCCCCTCCGAAACTCCACTCAATTCAGGCTCATAGTGCGCGATATAGCCTGATCGATCAATGATTTAACCTTAGAAACACGTGGATAGGCCGCATATGCTTGCGCAGTCCGGCGAGGCGGCGCTATACCATGCTCCAAACGAACTCCAAGGGTGGAACGATCAATATGCATGACACGGTAATTCTGGTCGGTTGCGGCAATATGGGCTTCGCCATGCTCAAGGGCTGGCTCGATAGCGGTATCCTCAAGGCGAAGGACGTTTATGTCGTTGAGCCGACCGAAGCGCTTCGCGATCGCGCTGCCGGCGCTGGCGTCCATGCCTTTGCCGATGCAGACGCCCTGCCCGGTGATCTGAAGCCGCGCATGGTTCTCGTAGCCGTCAAGCCGCAGGTCATGGCAAAGGTTCTGCCCGCCTATAAGCGGTTTGCATCGGCTGCCACTTTCGTCAGCGTCGCAGCGGGCATTCCTGTCGCGCTTTTTGAAAGCGAGCTGGGACAGGACGCTGCCGTGCTCCGCTGCATGCCCAACACGCCAGCGGCCATCTGCAAGGGCATGCTCGTCACCTACAAGAACGCCAATGTGAGCGATGAGGACGAAGCTTTCATCGCGCGTCTGCTTGAGACCTCCGGCAAGGTTGCGCGTGTGGACGAAGAAGCGCTGATGGATGCCGTCACCGCCGTTTCGGGTTCCGGCCCGGCTTATGTGTTCCACTTCATCGAGGCGCTGACCGACGCTGGCGTGACCGCCGGTCTGCCGCGTGAAACGGCAGCGTTGCTTGCCATGCAGACCGTGATGGGCGCAGGCGCCCTCGCTGATGCCAGCACGGACACGCCGTCAAAACTGCGCGAACAGGTGACAAGCCCGAACGGCACCACCGCCGCCGCGCTTGAAGTGCTGATGGGCGGCGACCGTCTCAAGACGCTTGTGGCCGAAGCCGTGGAAGCGGCCCGCAAGCGTTCGGTGGAACTGGGGAAGGCTTAGACAAATAGTCTCGGCACCGCATCGATCAGCGCCTTTGTGACAGGCGCTTGCGGTGCCGTTATCAATTCCTGCGTCGGGCGGCATTCGACAATCTGCCCGCGCTCCATCACCGCGATACGATCCGCCATCCGGGCCGCGACCGCGAGATCATGCGTGATGAAAAGATAGGCCGTCCGCTCGGCTTTCTGTATTTCCCGCAACAAGGCGAGAATGGCGCCGCGCACGGTAACATCGAGCGCCGAAACCGCTTCGTCCAGCACGACCAGCGACGGAGCGGTTGCAAGCGCCCGCGCTATCGCTACACGCTGGCGCTGCCCGCCGGAAATCTCATGGACGCCGCGCCGCGCCAGCGCCGGATCAAGCCCAACCCTTTGCAGAAGGCTGGCAATGTCGCGCTTCAGCCCGTGAATGCGCAGCGGCTCGCGCAGGAGATCATAAACGCTCGCACGCGGGTTGAAGGCTGAAAGCGGGTCCTGAAACACCATCTGCATGCGCGCGCGCTGCCTGCGCAGTTCAGCTCCCTTGAGCGCCATCCAGTCGCGGCCTTCAAAGCGGATTGCGCCACTTTCAGGCGGGTGAAGCCGCAGAAGTGCACGCGCCAACGTGGACTTGCCGCTGCCCGATGGACCGACCAGCGCCAGCGTTTCACCCGGCTCGATCGTGAGGCTGATGCCGTCAAGCGCAACGGCGTCGCCATAGCGAACCACAAGCTGATCTGCCTGCAAAAGCGGTTCAGCCATGCGCCGCCTCCAGCACTGGCACGGCGGCAATCAGCGCCCGGGTGTAATCCGTCTGCGGGTTGGAGACGATATTTCGTGCCGGGCCGAACTCCACCAGCTTTCCCTGCCGGAAAACCGCGATGCGGTCGGCCAGTCCCGAGGCCAGCGCGATGTCATGGGTGATGAAGATCAGCGTCATCCCGTCTGTGCGCACCAGTTCGCGCAGGAGGGAGACGATCTCCTTCTGCACGATGGTGTCGAGCGCACTCGTCGGTTCGTCCGCGATCAGCAGGCGCGGGCTGGCGGCAATGGCGAGCGCAATCGCGATGCGCTGTTTCTGCCCGCCGGAAAACTGATGCGGATAGCGTGCGAAACTGGCGTCGGCTTGCGGAATATGGACACGCTGCAAAAGGCCTGTCGCTCTTGCTTTCGCCGCCACCCTGTCGATTTTCGCATGGGCGCGAATGGTTTCCACAAGTTGTGCGCCGACGGTCATCAGCGGATCGAAGCTCGACGCGGGGTCCTGAAATACGAAGCCTATATCGCGGCCCGCTCGCGGCTTGCCATCCGCCCAATCCAGTTGACCGGAAATGTGCGCATTGCCCGGCAGGAGAGAGGCCAGGGCCAGCGCCAGCGTGCTTTTGCCCGAGCCGCTTTCGCCAATGATCGCCAGCGTTTCGCCCTGTCCTATATCCAGATCGATATTCTCCAGCGCGGGCTCGCTGCCGTAGGATACGGATAGCTTTTCAAGGCGGACAAGGGGGCTCACGACAGCGCCTCCCGGCGGGATATGGCGTTCGTCAGCCCTTCGCCTGCCAGATAGACGCCGACAACAGTCATTGCCAGCGCCAGACCCGGCAGGATGGACAGCCAGGGGGCCGAACGCAAGACCGTGCGCCCTTCGGCGATCATGCCGCCCCAGGTGACGCGGTTTGGATCGCCCAGACCCAGAAAGGACAAGGCGGCTTCGATCAATATGGCGGAAGCGACGATGACCGGCGCCAGCGCCAGCACCGGCGGCAGCGCATTGGGCAATATCTGGCGGAAGGCGATTTCCATCGGATGCATGCCGATGACGCGGGCCGAGACCACATAGTCGCTTTCGCGGATCGAAAGTACCTGCCCGCGTGTCAGACGTGCAGCCTGTGTCCAGCTTGAAAGGGCGATTGCAGCAATCAGCACCGGCAGCGACGGCCCGGCAATGCTGGTGAGCGCCAGCGCCAGCAGGAAGCCCGGAACTGTCTGGAAGGCTTCGGTGATGCGCATCAGCACTTCATCGATGATGCCGCCCGCAAAACCGGCCAGCGTTCCGACGATGCTGCCAAGGACAATTGAAGCAAGGGCGGCGGCCAGCCCGACGCCCAGCGATGTGCGCGCACCATAGAAAAGCTCCGCCAGAACATCGCGTCCAAGCCGGTCTGTTCCGAAAAGAAAATGGGAATTTTCAAGGGGTTGCAGCAGCGGCGTTGCGACAATGCTTAAAGGATCGCCGGGAAAGATGAGAGGTGCGGCAAGTGCCGCCAGAACCAGCAGCGCCAGCAGGATCATGCCTGTTATGCCCTCACCCGTTCTGAAATAACGTTTAGGCTGGTTCATGCCCTGCCATCTCCCCTCGCGATGCGCGGATCGAGCCAGAGATAGATCAGGTCGATGAGGAAATTGACCGCGATCACCATGATGGCGCTGACCAGAATGACGCCGAGCAGAAGCGGCGTGTCACGGCTCGCAACGGCCTCCTGCGCCAGCCGCCCCAACCCCGGCACGGCGAAAACGCTTTCGATCACCACGCTGCCGCCGAGCATCGATGCGGCCTGCAAGCCCAGCACGGTCACGAGCGGCAGCAAGGCGTTGCGCACCACATGGCGCAGGATGATGCGCGAACGCGAAATGCCCCTCGCCCGCAAGGCCCGCACGAAATCCATGCGCCATATGTCGGCCATGGCGGCCCGCATGACCCGCAGGTAAAGCGCCAGATAGATCACCGCCAGCGAGACAACCGGCAGCACCAGATGGACAGCAATGTCGCCTGCCCGCGCCAGCCCTTGCTTGCCGGAAGCGATTGTTTCAATGCCGCTCGACGGCAACCAGCGCAGCCTGATCGAAAACAGGATGACCAGCACGAGCGCCAGCCAGAAACCGGGGATCGCATAGAGAACGAGCGATGCGACTGACAGCAGCCGGTCGCGAAAGCTTCCGGGCCTCGCCCCGGCCACAATACCGAGGAGCGAACCTGCGGCAAAGGACAGAGCGGTCGCCGCCCCCATCAGAAGCAGCGTGTTGGGCAGGCGTTCCAGTATAACGTCAAGAATGGGCCGGTTGAAACTGACGGACCAGCCGAGATTACCCTGCGCAAGCGCTGCCAGATAGGCTCCAAGCCGGTGCCAGATGGATTGATCCAGCCCCCAGCGCGCCCGCATCTCGGCAATGGTTGCCGCATCCCCGCCGAATGTCACGGCATAGGCGTCGACGGCATCGCCGGGCGCGCTTTCCAGCATGAAAAAGCAGCCGACAATGACAATCAGCAGCACGATGATGCTGCCGACCAGTCGCTTGCGGAAAAGGGCCAGAATCTGTTTCACAATGGCAGGATACAATCAATCCAGGTGGTTCGTCACTGTTCGAGCCAGGTATCCGCCCAGTTGGAAACAGCCCAGCGCGGATTGTTGGAAACATTCTTCACGCGGTCGCTTGCAACCGTGATGAAACCCCATTCCGCGACATTGATGAGCGGCAAATCCGCCTGCACCATCTGCTGGAACTGGTGGTAAAGGGCGGTGCGCTTTTTCTCGTCGATCTCACGCGCGGCCTTGGCGATCAACGCATCCAGTTCCGCATTGGCATAGCCGCCCTGATTGGAGAACGGCACGCCTGCCGGAATGCCGCTTTCGACCAGAATTGTGGTCGATATGGCCGGATCGCCGCGATAGACCGTGGGCGCAATGGCGAGATCGAAATCATGATCGGTATAAACCGCCTTCTGATGCGCGGCGGAATCATTGTTGACGATGTGCGCATCGATACCGACAGCAGCAAGCGCCTGGCGCAGATAATCGCCGAACTGTTTCGTTTCGTTGAAATAGGGTGCGGGCAAAAGCCTCAGCGTGAAGCGCGTGCCATCCTTGCCCCGCCTGTAGCCCGCCTCGTCCAGAAGCGCGTTGGCCTTGGCGACATCGAACGGATAGGACGGCACGTCATCGGTATAAAACTGGCTGTCATAACGCGGCACAGGGCCGGTTGAAGGCTTGGCATAGCCCAGGAAAATCGTCTTCACGACGAAATCGCGGTCGATAGCGTGGGCGATCGCCTGCCTGACCTTCAGGTCGGCCAGTTCCTTGCGGCGATGGTTGATCTCCACCACCAGCTGATAGGTCAGCGCCTCATACCCCTTGGAAATGACGGTGAGGCCCGGAACCTTCGAGATACGGTCCAGATCGGCAAGCGGCACGGCGGAAAAGGCGGCCAGGTCGATTTCCTCGGCCTCCAGCGCACCCGCCGCTGCTGCCCTGTCCGGCAGCACACGATAGACGATCTCGTCCAGATAAGGCTCGCCTTCGCCCCAATAATCGTCGTTGCGGACCAGCCGGTAATATTCGCCGGTCTTATGCTCGGCATATTTGAACGGGCCGGTGCCAATGAGCTTTTCATTGGCCGGATTGGCCATGATGTCACTGCCGGCAAAGACGTGCTTCGGCAGCACTGCGGTCAAGGCCGGCAAGGCATTGCGGATAAGCTGGAAGGGTGTCGGTTCGGAGAAATGGAAGATAGCCGTCAGATCATCCGGCGTTTCGACCTTTTCCAGCGCCTTGAAGACGACACGGCCTAGGTTTTGCAGCGGTTTCCAGACTTCCATCGCCGAAAAGGCCACATCCGCCGATGTGAAGGGCTTGCCGTCATGCCATTTGACACCATCCCGCAGGCGGAATGTCGCCGTCAGCCCGTCGGCGGAACCTTCCCAGCCAGTGGCAAGACGCGGCGCGAGACCGTTCTCGCCCTCGAAGGAGGCTTCCGCCAGAGGCTCGACCACCTTGCTTGCGACGAAGAAGACGCCATTGGATGCCACGATGGCCGGATTGAGATTGCGCGGCTCTGAATCTGCGGCCACAACCAGCCGCCCGCCTTTCTGCGCCTGACCTGCCGCAGCCGACCGTTGCGGCCAGACGGCGACAGCAGCCAAGGCGGTTGAGCCCGCCAGAAAAGCCCTACGCGACAGAACCAGTTGCGCCATATCCCGTGCCCCGCAATCTTGCCTCAGTTGTTCGCATTTCTACATCAGTCACCCATAAATGACAGGATCAAAATCTGTTACGGTGACAATAAATGCCGAAAAAGACTTCGTTTTCCGGCATTTGTAACCGTAGAGTAAAACTAATATTTCAAAGATTGGCCAGCTTATTATTGCAGTAATTCAACCTATGCGTTTGAATTATTTTTCCGCCAAAAGCTGAATTAAAGAAAATCGCCTCTTGTCAAACAGGGCTTTCTCCGTAGATCATGGTTAATTATGTGTTGTCGTATTTCGTGAGCTTCAGTTTCTGATCGGCACACATAGACCAGTGAAGAGCATTGCATGGCTCTTGTTTGAAATGCATTTGTGCGCTGCCAGTTCATCCATCCAGCGGCAAATGCCCCCTGAAAAACTGAACCACATTGGAAGAGAGGAAACAGAAATGTCCAGTTTGCTGCCCCCGCTTCATGACGGTCACGCACCGATCTATCTGCATCATGCATTTCAGGATGCAGTCGATGCCTATGAGGATTGGGCCTTGGAAACCGCCGAGCCGTCCGTTCAGGTCAACGGCAAGGTGACACGGATCAGCGTCGTCTTCCGCCGCCTGTGGAACTGCACCGACATGGTGCCGCGCCACACGCTGGAAGCGCTGAAAGCTATCGTCCCGACCGGCATCATTCATGCTGAACACTGGAAGGAAACGCCCACATTCGCAGAAGCTGCCCGCATCATGCGTGTCGCTCTGGAAAGGCGCAAGGCACGACTGCTCCCGGTCGTGTGCTGATTTTCCCGAACGAATAGAAACGGGCGGATTTTCCGCCCGTTTTGCATGCCCAGGATCAGGAAAGCCGTTCTAGACAGCAGGATCGAGCTTGCGGAAGCGCACGCGGGCGCTGCGCTCGATGGCGGCGACGGTCAGTTCATCCAGCGTCCAGCGGTCACGCAGCATCTGGAGGAATTCAAGCTCTTCCTGCTCCACATGCAGATCAGCGGCCGCCACTTCGACGGCCAGCGCATAGGCCGTATCGTAGAGGCGTTCCGGCAAGGCGTCATGCGCGAGATCAAGGATTTTTTCCAGTCCGTCCTCATCCGCCAGAAGCGCATAGCAGTCGCTGGCGAGTTTCGGCAGGCGCTCCTTGTCGAAGCCCTGAAAGACCGGCAGGCGGGAAACGACATTGCCGATGGACGACAGTTCGGCATCGGTCATTGTCGTGTCCGCAGCAGACGTCGTGATCATGATGTAGACAAGCGCATCCTGCGGCGTGATCTTTTTCATCGGGCTACTCCTGTACAACATGATCGGAATCATCATTTCATTGGAATTGACGGGAAAATTAGGAAGCCTCACGCGGTTACGCAAGGAAATTCGGCGCTGACCGTTGACGGCACCGGGGTTGCCGCGCCATAGAGCAGGGGTGCGCATTTGGCGCATCGTTTTCAAAGAATAAAGCCCTTCACAGGATATCAGGATAAAATCATGACTTCGCACCGCCTTCCCGAAATCACGCTGACCCCGGAACTGACCGCGGCGGCTGCGGAAGCGAAAGCATGGCCCTTTGAAGAAGCGAAGAAAATTCTCAAGCGCTATGAGAAGACCGGCCTGCCCGATACGGTGATCTTCGAAACCGGCTATGGCCCATCCGGCCTGCCGCATATCGGCACCTTTGGCGAAGTGGCGCGCACCTCGATGGTGCGCAATGCCTTCCGCATCCTGACCGGCGACAAGGTCAAGACGCGCCTGATCTGCTTCTCCGACGACCTGGACGGCATGCGCAAGATCCCCGACAATGTGCCGGACCGGGCAGCGCTCGAGCCCTATCTGCAAATGCCGCTTTCGGCCGTTCCGAACCCGTTCGGCGGCGACTACAAGAGCTTTGCGGATCACAACAACGCCATGCTGTGCCGCTTCCTCGACACTTTCGGCTTCGATTACGAGTTCGCCAGCGCGACCGAATATTACAAATCCGGCAAGTTCGACGCGGTGCTTCTCAAGGCCGTCGAGCGCTATGACGACATCATGAAGGTGATGCTGCCGACGCTCGGCGAAGAACGGCAGGCAACCTACAGCCCGTTCCTGCCGATCTCGCCGAAGTCCGGCCGCGTGCTCTACGTGCCGATGAAAAGCGTGGATGCCAAGGCTGGCACCATCACCTTCGACGATGAAGACGGCGTTGAGACCACCCTGCCCGTCACCGGCGGCAATGTGAAGCTGCAATGGAAGCCGGATTTCGGCATGCGCTGGGCGGCGCTCGGCGTCGATTTCGAAATGTTCGGCAAGGACCACCAGACCAATGCTGGCGTTTATGATCGCATCTGCGAAATCCTCGGCGGGCGCGCACCGGAGCATTTCGTCTATGAACTGTTCCTCGACCAGCTTGGCCAGAAGATTTCCAAGTCGAAGGGCAACGGCATTTCCATCGACGAATGGCTGGCCTATGCGCCGACCGAAAGCCTTGCGCTTTACAATTTCCAGAAGCCGAAGACCGCCAAGCGGCTCTATTTCGATGTCATCCCGAAGGCGGTGGACGAGTATTTCAGCTATCTTTCGGCCTATGAACGTCAGGAATGGAAGGACCGGCTGAACAATCCGGTCTGGCACATTCATTACGGCAACCCGCCGAAGGTGAACCTGCCGGTCACCTTCGCGCTGATGCTCAATCTGGTCAGCGCATCGAATGCCGAAAATCCGGGCGTGCTGTGGGGCTTCATCTCGCGGCACGTGCCGGGCGTCACACCGGAAAACAATCCGGAACTCGACGCGCTCGTCGGCTATGCGATCCGTTACTTCAACGATTTCGTGAAGCCGACCAAGCAGTTCCGTGCGCCGGACGATGTGGAACGCGCAGCCCTCGAAACGCTGGATGCGAAGCTCGCAACGCTGCCTGCGGGAACCGATGGCAACGACATCCAGAACGCCATTCTCGATGTCGCCCGTGCCATCGAGCGCTATCAGGACCATACCAAGAAGAGCCCGGAAGGTGGCCCCGGCGTTTCGGTTTCCTTCTTCCAGATGCTCTATGAAGTGCTGATCGGTCAGGAACGCGGCCCGCGTTTCGGCTCATTCGTCGCGCTTTACGGCATTGATGAAACCCGCGCGCTGATCAAAAAGGCGCTGGCTGGCGAACTGGCGTAGAGATCAATACATACTTAACCCAGATCAATGAATCGAACAAAAGGGCGGCTTCGAGCCGCCCTTTTGTTTTATACCGACATCCTCATCCTGAGGTGCGGAGCGAAGCGTAGGATCATCCTGAGCCTGTCGAAGAATCGTCGGACGAAGGTTCAGAAAGCTCAAGCCCGACCCTTCGCCCCCCCTTAGGCCCGCCCCTTCGACACGCTGCTTCGCACGGGCTCAGGATAGGGCTGGTTGCAGCCCATAGCGGGATGATGGTTGACTTGGAGCGTTTCCTGTTCTGCTTAAACCGTTGGAAATGCTCTCAATTCGTCCCGCTCTATTGTGCGGGCGGCGCGGGTGGAAAACCGTCCAGTGGCTGTGGCGATGGCGATGGCGATGGCGGCTGCGGTTCCTGTTCAGGGGCCAGAGGTGAAGGGTTATCCATCATATCGCTGCTGCCGGGTTCCGGATTGGGCAGCGACGTATCGGGCCTGTCGCCGAAAATCCCAAGGCGTGCTTCCACGGCCTTGCGGCCTGCTTCCTCATAGGCGTTGCCGGGGGCAGCCTTCGCCCAACCATTGGCAACGAGCCACGCGGCGGCATCTTCATTGCCAAGCGTGCATTCGGTCGCGACCGCAGCGCCACTATCGTTTTGCGGCAGGCGGCACATGACGGCGCGGGAGCGCAGCCACTGCCGGAAGGCTGTGCGCGCCTGCATGCCGCACGGCCAGCTTTCGCCGGAAGCGGTCTGGCAGGTTTGTTCGACGGGCACGATTTCAATGCCCTGCAACTCGATCGTGCGGCCCTGGCTTTCCAGCCGTCCGGCCGCCACGGCGACGGGACGCTGCAAAAGCTGCATCTGCTCGCCTGCGTCAACAGGCGTAGCCGGTGCCGGTGGCTCCGGTGGCTTTGGCGTGGATGCAAGGCCGAGATCGCTCAGCGGCGGGCGCGGCGCTTCGCGTTCCATGCCGCCATCATCAGCCTGATCGTTTGGCTTGCCCGTTTCTGCTGCCGCAGACGCCTGCCCATCGGCGGGACCTGTCTGGCCCGGTTGCGACGGCGTTCCCTCCGGCGTATTGCCCGTTTCAGGCGAGCTTCCCGGCTCGTTATAGTCGAACTGTTCGACAACGATGCCGTTGCCCGTACCGGTCTTCGTCTGTGCATCACCGGAATCGATGACGACGACGGGACGGTCCAGCGCGCCAAAAAACGGCGCCACGAAGGCCGCGACCAGTACAGCGCCCGTTATACCTGCCAGCCCGCCGAAAACGGCGCGCGCGTGGCTTCTGTTCTGCGATTGCGCCATTACTGGCTCGCCCACAAAATGCGGGCGACCCATTCGATATCTCTGGACTCGAAGACGCGGTTTGGATGCTCTGGATTGAGCGAATGAAGCTCAATGGTTCGCGGCGTCTGGCGATGCAGGATCTTGGCCATCACTTCTCCGTCTTTCGTTCGCACCACCACGCGATCGCCCCGGCGAATGGCGGTATTGGGTGCAACGATCAGCGTATCGCCATCCCGGTAAAGGGGCAACATGGAGTCGCCCGAAACCTCCAGCGCATACACCCCTTCGCCCGTGCTGGCGGGAAATTCCACGATGTCCCAGCCCTGCCCTGCCGGAAAACCGGCATCGTCGAAGTAGCCGCCCGCGCCCGCTTCGGCCATGCCCAGCAGCGGGATCGACTGCATGTCCTGCGTATATTCGCCAAATTGCGGCGTGCGGGTTTCCCCGCCGATGAGCCGTGTGAACTCATCGAAGGTCGAGCCGGTCGCTTCCATCACCTTGGCCAGCGATTCCGTCGAAGGCCAGCGCGCGCGCCCGTCCGACGCATAGCGCTTGGATTTGTTGAAGGTCGTCGGGTCCAGCCCTGCCCGACGCGCCAGCCCGGACGCACTCAGGGAATGACGTTCGGCCAGAGCATCGATGGCCGCCCACACGCTCTCGTGAGAAAACATAGTCATGATCCGCCACATAGGTTCCGACATATCATCCGGACAGCCCCGTCAGGAGATATGTTTCAAAGGATTTTAAACCTAATCTTCCGTCCCATCTTCAGCTGCAACCTACCGAAAAAGCGTGAATTGCGCAAGATGGCTGAATTAACAGGGAAAATTTTCTTATTGGCGGTGAGCGCAATCCAGCAGCGGCGGAAGCGTAAACAAAAGCGCGGCATGAAACATGCCGCGCTCCGATGATCCTAGGAAGGGACGAGCTTACGCTGCCTTCTTCGTTTCCGCCTTGTACGGATTGAAACGCTTGTAGAAGCTTTCGCCGTTTTCAGCCATGTCGATGAGAAGCTTCGGCGCCTTGAACTGCTGGCCGTATTTCTTCTGCAATTCCTTGGCGAGCTTGACGAACTTCTTCGCACCCATGCCATCGATATAGGACAGCGTGCCGCCGGTATAAGGCGCGAAACCGAAGGCCAGAATGGAGCCGACATCGGCTTCACGCGGGTCGGTGACGATGCCTTCTTCCATCACGCGGGCAGCTTCCAGGGCGATGGTGACGAGGAAGCGTTCCTTCAGTTCCTTCACATCGACCTTGTCAGGGTCCTGCTGCGGGTAGAGGTCCTTCAGTCCCGGCCACAGATGCTTCTTCGCAGGCTTGGCCGGATAATCATAGAAGCCCTTGCCATTCTTGCGGCCCTTGCGGTCGAACTCGTTGACGAGACGATCCACCAGTTCCACATGGCGCGGATCGACAGCCTTCTCGCCAAGATCGGCAAGCGTTGCCTTGAGGATCTTCTGCGACAGATCAATGGCCGTTTCGTCGTTGAGCGCCAGCGGACCAACCGGCATGCCGGCCATGCGGGCGGCATTTTCGATCATGGCAGCGGGCACACCTTCAACGAGCATGTTGTAGGCTTCCGACATATAGCGCAGCACGCAGCGATTGACGTAGAAGCCGCGCGTGTCGTTGACGACGATCGGCGTTTTCTTGATCGCACGGACGTAATCGAGCGCGACGGCCAGCGCCTTGTCCGACGTCTTCTTACCCATGATCACTTCGACCAGCATCATCTTGTCGACAGGCGAGAAGAAATGAATGCCGATGAAGTTTTTCGGGCGCTTCGAGACTTTGGCAAGGCCGGTGATCGGCAGAGTCGAGGTGTTGGATGCGAAAATCGCCGACGATTTCAGAACTTCCTCTGCCTTTTCGGTCGCGACACGCTTGACTTCGCGATCCTCGAACACGGCTTCGATCACCAGATCGGCACCGTCGAGAAGAGCATAATCCGGCGTCGCGGTGATGAGCGACAGGAGCTTTTCCTTGTCGGCCTCGGTGGCGCGGCCTTTCTGGATTTCCTTGGTCACCAGATCGGCGGTATGCGCCTTGCCCTTGTCGGCGGATTCCTGATCGCGGTCGATCAGCACGACGGGAATGCCGGCCTTCGCTGTCACATAGGCAATGCCTGCCCCCATGAAGCCAGCGCCGATAACGCCGATCTTCTTGAGCTTGGTCGGCTTTTCATCCGCCGGACGGCGCGCGCCCTTGTTCAGTTCCTGCAGCGACACGAAGAGCGAGCGGATCATCATGCCTGCTTCGGTCGTCTGAAGGATTTCGGTGAAATAGCGCTGCTCGATCTTCAGGCCGGTGTCGAAAGGCACCAGCAGGCCTTCATAGACCGATTTCAGGATGGCAAGCGCTGCCGGATAATTGCCGGAAGTTTCGCGGCGCAGGATTGCCGTTGCGGCAGGCCAAAGGTTCGCACCGGCAGCCGAATAGATCGCGCCGCCCGGAAGCTTGAAGCCCTTTTCATCCCATGGCTGAACCGGCTTCAGACCGCCTTTAATGAGCTTCTTGGCGGTTTCGACCAGCTTCTTGGCCGGAGCAATCTCGGTGACGAGGCCCATCGCCTTGGCGCGCTGCGCCGTCAGGCTGGAGCCGGTCGTCATCATCTGGAGTGCGTCCTGCTGGTTGGCAAGGCGCGGAACGCGCTGCGTACCGCCAGCGCCGGGAAAAAGGCCGACCTTGACTTCCGGCAGAGCCATCTTCACGCCCGGCGCATCGGATGCCACGCGGGCATGGCAGGCGAGCGACATTTCGAACGCACCGCCCATGCAGGTACCATTGATGGCCGAAACCCAGGGCTTGCCGCAGGTTTCAAGCTTGCGGAAAAGGCCGCTCATTTTGCCGACATTGTCGAACAGCGACTGCACGGCGGCCTGATGGTCCTTGGCCTTCTGCTTCTGGAATTCCTTGAACATGCCTTCCAGCATGGTCAGGTCCGCGCCGCCGGAGAAGCTCTCCTTGCCGGATGTTATAACAACACCCTTGACCTTCTCGTCGGCGGTGGTTGCGTCGATGATGGCGTTCAGTTCCTGCATCGCCTCGACGGTGAAGACGTTCATCGACTTTTCAGGCATGTCCCAGGTGACGAGAGCAATGCCGTCGGCGTCGGTTTCAACTTTGAAATTCGTGTAAGCCATTCGTAAAACCTCCCTCACCCTATACGCGCTCGATGATCGTCGCCGTGCCCATGCCGGCCCCGATGCACAAGGTCACCAGCGCGGTGTTGAGATTGCGGCGTTCCAGTTCATCCAGCACCGTGCCGAGGATCATTGCGCCGGTCGCGCCCAGCGGATGGCCCATGGCAATGGCGCCGCCATTGACGTTGATCTTGTCGTGGGGAATGTCGAAGGCCTGCATGTAGCGCAGAACCACGGCGGCGAAGGCTTCGTTCAGTTCGAACAGATCAATGTCCGAGAGCTTCATCTTTGCCTGCTTGAGAAGCTTTTCCGTCACATCGACCGGGCCGGTGAGCATAAGCGCCGGTTCGGAACCGATATTGGAGAAAGCGCGGATGCGGGCACGCGGCTTCATGTCGAATGCCTTGCCAGCCTTCCTGGAGCCGACGAGGACGCCAGCCGCGCCATCGACGATACCGGACGAGTTCCCGGCATGGTGGACGTGGTTGACCGTCTCGATTTCCGGATGGGCCTGAATGGCGACGGCGTTGAAGCCGCCCATTTCACCCGGCATCACGAAGGACGGGTTGAGCTGGCCCAGCGCCTGCATGTCGGTTGACGGGCGCATATGCTCGTCATGATCGAGAATGGTCAGGCCGTTCTGGTCCTTGATCGGGATGACCGAGTTCTTGAAATAGCCCTTTTCCCACGACTTGGCGGCACGCTTCTGGCTTTCGACGGCATAGGCGTCGACGTCATCGCGGCTGAAGCCGTATTTCGTGGCGATCAGATCGGCGGAAACGCCCTGCGGCATGAAATAGCCGGGGAAGCCGACCGACGGGTCCATGTACCAGGCGCCGCCCGACATGCCCATGCCGACGCGCGACATGCTTTCGACGCCGCCGGCGATCACCAGATCGTCGGAACCGAACGCGACCTTGGCTGCCGCCAGATTGATCGCATCGAGACCCGAAGCGCAGAAGCGCGAAATCTGGATGCCCGGCGCCTTGAAATCATAACCGGCTTCAAAAACGGCGGAACGCGGAATAACTGCACCAGCTTCGCCTACAGGATCGACGCAGCCGAAAATGATGTCATCGACCTTTGCCGTGTCGATGCCGTTGCGGTCGCGCAGGGATTCAAGAACCTTCGCGCCCAGACGGACGGCTGGCACTTCGTGCAACGAACCGTCCTTCTTGCCACGCCCGCGCGGTGTGCGCACGTGATCGTAAATATAAGCCTCAGCCATTTTTGCTCCTTCCCGCCAAATTTTGGCACGCCAGGCCCGAAAGCCCGGCGTAATCTCTGGTTCAGAATGTGTCCGCTTCGAGCGCCATCATCGAATCCGCACCCGACTGGATGCGTGCAAGATGGGCTGCACTTTCCGGCATGATCCGCTCGAAATAATAGCGTGCAGTGACAAGCTTGGCTTCGAGGAAAGCCTTGTTGCCTTCACCCCTGCCAAGCTTTTCTTCCGCGATCCTGGCCATCCGCGCCCACATGAAGCCGAGCGCCACCAGACCGAACAGATGCATATAGTCGTTGGAGGCGGCACCCGCATTGTCGGGCTTGGCCATCGCATTCTGCATCAGCCACATGGTGGCGGCCTGAAGATCGTTGAGCCCCTTCTTCAGGTGCTTGGTGAAGAAGGAAAGCTTCTCGTTCTCACGATTGGCTTCGCAGAATTCTCCCACTTCCTTGAAGAAAGCCGTAACCGCGCGACCACCGTTCAGCGCCAGCTTGCGGCCCACCAGATCAAGCGCCTGAATGCCGTTGGCGCCTTCGTAGATCATGGCGATACGCGCATCGCGCACATACTGGCTCATGCCATGTTCTTCGATATAGCCGTGGCCGCCGAACACCTGCTGCGCCATGACGGCATGTTCAAAACCCTTGTCGGTCAGAACGCCTTTCAGCACGGGCGTCAGAAGCCCGACGAGATCATCGGCAGTCTGACGCTCGGCCTCGTCACCGGAGCGGTGCGCGATATCGGAGTTGAGCGCCGTCCACAGAATGAGCGCCCGACCGGCTTCGTTGAAAGCGCGGATATTCATGAGGTTGCGGCGAATATCCGGATGGACGATGATCGGATCGGCCTTTTTATCGGGCGCTGCGGCACCCGAAAGCGCACGGCCCTGAATGCGCTCACGCGCATAGATCACGGCATTCTGGTAAGCGGTTTCGGCAATCGAAAGCCCCTGCAAGGCCACGCCCAGACGCGCTTCGTTCATCATGGTGAACATGGCGCGCAGGCCCTTGTGGGCTTCGCCGATCAGATAACCCTTTGCCTCGTCATAATTCATGACGCAGGTGGCATTGCCGTGAATACCCATCTTTTCTTCGATGGAACCGCAGGAAACGCCGTTGCGCTCGCCCGGATTGCCGTTTTCGTCAAGAATGAACTTCGGCACGATGAAAAGCGAAATGCCCTTCACGCCTTCCGGCGCGCCATCGATGCGGGCCAGCACCAGATGGATGATGTTTTCCGCCATGTCGTGTTCGCCAGCCGAGATGAAAATCTTCTGGCCGGAAATCTTATAGGAACCGTCTTCCTGCGGGGTGGCGCTGGTGCGCAGCAGGCCCAGATCCGTACCGCAATGCGGCTCGGTCAGGTTCATCGTGCCGGTCCAGGTGCCTTCCACCATCTTCGGCAGATAGGTGTCCTTCTGCTCGTCGGTGCCATGGGTCAGGATTGCGGCAATCGCGCCCTGCGTCAGGCCCGGATACATGGTGAGCGCCATATTGGCGGAAGACATATATTCGCCGACAGCCGTATGCAGCAGATAGGGAAGCCCCTGTCCGCCAAATTGCTCCGGCACGGCAAGGCCGAGCCAGCCGCCTTCACGATAGAGATCATAGGCTTCCTTGAAGCCCTTCGGCGTGGTGACCGAGCCATCCGACGACCGCTTGCAACCTTCGCGGTCGGCCGTGTGGTTGACCGGGAACAAGGTGCCTTCCGCAAGCTTCGCGCCTTCCGACAGGATCGCCTCGACGACATCGGGCGACGCGTCGGCAAAGCCCGGCAGATTGTTGTAACGCTGATAATTCAGAACGTCGTTGAGAACGAAATTCGTATCCTCAACTGGCGCGCGATAGCTCGGCATAGAAATCCTCCAATTCACCACCTGAGCCGTTCCGCGATGCTTGGAACGAGCCCTTAACCGCGTTTCATGCCTGCATGCCACATTATAGCGAAATGTTGTGACAGCGCGCATGTTGCAGCAAAACCGGACGAATTTCTCCGAAAAACAGTCCTTTTTGCCGCTTTTTTGACCGAGCACCTCACGGAATCCGCGCTCACCCCGTCAATTTCGGACCGAAGCTAACCTACTTTGACGTTTCCGTAAACGTCAAAAATTACACAACTTCGTGCGGGATGGGGAAATGCGCACCCCAGCGGACCGGAAGCTCAAGACAGCAATGTCAGACAGCCTCGCCGGTACGTGGTGCGGCCAATAAAAAACCGCCGGAACGCTTTCGATCCGGCGGTCTGTCTTGAACGATCTAGGCCCGAAAGGTTCGGGCCGCAGGTCAGGCGGCAGAAGATGTCGCCGGTGCGGAAGCGACCGGGGTTCTCGACCGTGCGGGAGCAACCTTCTTCTTCGGCTTCGGCAGCAAACCTTCGCGCTGCGCCCTCTTCTTGGCATCCTTGCGCGCCCGGCGAATAGCCTCGCCCTTCTCGCGCACACGCTTTTCCGAAGGCTTTTCATAAGCCCTGCGTTCTTTCAGTTCACGGAGAATTCCCTCGCGCTGCATCTTCTTCTTGAGCACGCGCAGCGCCTGATCGACATTATTGTCTCTTACCAATACTTGCAATTCAGCTCCTTTCTCAGCCGCGCACAAACCGACAAAATCCAATTATTTCATCGTGTTGCCACGGCCACCTCAATTCATTCGCTTGTATGACTGCACAGACCGGCTACGGGGCTCGCCTGTCGCGCTCGAGGCGCGCGGCTTTCAATCGCTCCGTCTTGGCATCCACCGCGGCTTTTTCGTGCTGCAGGATAGCCTTTGCCGTTTTGTCGGTAATGGCGTTCTTGGCTTCCATCCGCGAAAGCGGTTTCTTGAACAGCGTGTCCTTGGTCAGTCCTGCCGATTTTTGTTCGAGCATTCTACTTACTCCCGGTCAAAAGCCGCTTCACACTTGGGATGCACTTGAAAATAAAAAAGGCCGGGAAAACCCGACCTTTCAATCGCCTCAACAATCAGTGCCAGTACATCCGTGGTCAAAGATCGGAGACAATCACTTTGCGCCCGAGTTAAAGCGCCTGAAGATTATCGGCGGCTTTCTTGCCGGAACGGCGATCCGCCACCAACTCGAAGCTCACCTTCTGACCTTCATTGAGCGTATGCATGCCTGCACGCTCAACTGCAGAAATGTGAACGAACACATCCGGCGAACCATCCTCAGGCTGAATAAACCCAAAGCCCTTGCCGCCATTAAAGAATTTTACTGTTCCGTTTGCCATAGAGAATTCCTTTCAATTCGCATGGTTGGAAGATAACGAAATAATTTTCGTCGCGTTTTACGAAATTGAAAGAAAAGTCATGACGCCTGATGCGCCTTGTCGTTCGATGACAAAATCGATTTTTAATAGATATACCCTTATTACCCCCACTACAAGGGCATCGAGCCAAATTTATTTTTCACCATCAATCCGACTTCGTTATAATTCTTTCAAGAAGAGCGGAAAAGCGCCCGAATTAACATAAAAATTACCACAAAATATTGGATTTTTCTGGCAAGATACGGGACTTTCAATTCGCATGCGACCATGAAGAAAGGCGGCAGAATTGCCGCCTTTTTCCATCTCTTTCCAACTGGCCTTACTTGACCCATACGACGCGGCGCGTCTGCGTATCGATCAGGGCCGGGCGATCTTCCACATAGACATAGGAATATGCCGGCTGGTCGGGTACGGCGACGAGAGGCACATCCTGTGGAATTATCGTTCCTTCAGCGATGCCTCCTTCGATGACGACCGGATCGACGGGATTGGTTTCGATATAGGTCACGATTTCAGTCGGCACCGGCGGCCCGGCATTCGGCCCCTCGGCATAATAGACGACCCGGCGGTTCTGCATGGACACGATTACCGGCTCGCCATTGACATAGATATAGCCGAAATCCGGATTGTCCGGGATCGGATGAACGGCGATTGCGTCGGGCAGTACATAACCATCGCTTATTTCGCCTTCGATGACGACGGGCTCCGAAGGATTTGCGATGACATAATCGCGTGCTGCTTGCGGCACTTCGACAAGTACCCGATCTTGCGCCAGCGCAATACCCGAGCCGGCAAGAAACACCGCTGCGGTCAGAACAAGAGCCTTTTTCATTTTCAGCCTCACTTTCGCATCAGAGCGGATTTGACCTGATCTGAATCCGGCCAGCGCTCTGTCGGTTCGTTTTGACACGCATCCGAAAAACCACTTTGCGGATGCGTTATCGGTCGCAAGGCTGAAATAACCGGTGTGAAGCGCGCAGGTTCCCGCCGGGCGGCACACTTCATGCGACAGGCTGAAACAAAGAGGCCCTGGAAGTCACTCCCACGAGGTCTGGGCGCTACACCCGGCCTGATCAAATCGGCGGGCGTGCCATTCGCGCCAGAATGGCCCGAAGTTCCTCGACGGACCGGTCTATCTCGTTCTTCTTCTTCTCAAGTTCGTGGAGCTTTTCCTTGAAGCGCTGGCGCAGGTTCTCGGTCTCGGCGGGATCGGTAATGCCGTTTTCCCACACGCTGATCAATTGCCCCATTTCGCCGAGCGTGAAGCCGATGCGGCGCCCGAACAGGACGAGCCGCAGCCTCGTATGGTCTTTGTTGTCGTAGAGCCGTGTCACACCCGCACGGCGTGGACTAAGCAATCCCTTATCTTCATAAAAGCGCAAGGCCCGCAACGTCAGGTCGAATTCCTCGGCAAGATCGCCGATCCGATATAATTGACCGCCTGTCTGGTTCTCCCTCCGCGCATTACCACCTGCGCCGGTCAGCAGATCCGCAATCGCTACATCTGCCGCCTGTTCCGGCGCGTTCGACCGTTTACTCATGTTCTACCCTGTTTCCGCCCCCGGAAACCCCGGTCACCGCACGCATGCGCGATGGAACCAATATTGATGACAGCTCACATTGACACTGCTGTCAGTGCGGCAGCTTCGTTTACATTCGCCGCCGCAACTCACTCGCCTGCCATGCTTGATTGATCCGCTTTCATGCCGTCCGGTGTTCGACATGCCGTGTCCGGTCCGCTCAACCGTGAGATGCCGTGCCGCCCCCAGGAAAGCATTCACTTAGCTGCATATATTAACGAGTTGTTTACCACGTTTGTACAAATGTAGGCAGAGCAAATTCTTGCCAGTTGCGTTGGCGAATTTGCCCCGGCGGTCTCTATCATTGGAAAAAGTGAATTTCTCATGGCAAACCCAGATCTGGCGTCAGGTTCACGATCCATCATCGACGAATTGAACGCCCGCCGTGAGCGCCGGGCGCCTTCGCCGGCGATGGAAGAACTCAATCGCACATTGGCAAGCCTGGAAAAGCGCCTGAAGGATCTGGAACAGGACGGTGCTCCCGATATGCGCAACATTCTGCGCTCGGAACGCCAGCCCGCCCGCTATCCGGACGAAACCGTAACGGGCCTTGCCGAAATCGCCGAAAACCTGCGCCGCATGCGCGAAAGCCATGAAGAGCCGCTGTCTTATGCATCCAATGTCGAGGTCAGCCGCGCCAGCCGCGAAATGACCCGCCTTCAGCGCGCCGCAAGCGAAGAAGGGCTCTCGCAAAGGGTAAGCGAAGACTTCGAACGCATCAGTGACAGCGTGCGCCATCTTGCAGACCGCAGCAGCGAGGCCAATGCGCAGGCGCTCCGCCGCCAGCTCGATGAGCTCAACCGCACCGTCCAGGGCCTTGCCCGCGAGGAAACCCTGCATCGCCTCAACAACCGCTGGGATCGCTTCGACGCCCGTTTCGAGGCATTCGAGCAGCGTCACAACGCTGTGGATCCCGCGCTGGACGCCATCGGCTCGCGGCTTGAGCAGGTGCGCGACGCAATCGGCACCTTGCCGCAATCGAACCGTTTGAGCGCGATCGAAGACCGCATCAGCCAGCTGGCAAACTCCATCGAGGAATCGCTGAGCCCGCAACACGCCGCGTCGCTCGAACAGAACCGTCTCCAGCAGATCGACGAGAGGCTGGACGAAATCAGCCGCGCCATCATCGCGACAAGCCGCGCACAGCGGCCCGATCAGGACGGCGCGCGTCGTCTGGAACGGATCGAAGGCCGTCTGGCGGAACTTGCGGACCAACTCGCCACTTCGGCGACGCAGCAGAATTCCGACGCGCTTTACCGCAAGCTGGGCGAACTTTCCTCACGCATCGACGGGCTTTCGAGCGGTTCGGCGCTGCCGGATGGCGTCATCGACCAGCTCGCACACCAGATCAACCTGCTCGCCAATCAGGTTGGCAAGGTGATGGAAAATCTCAGCCAGTCCGACTATCACGCCGTTGAAGCGCGTCTTGAAGCCATCGGCCAGAAGCTCGAAGCAGCCGAGCGCCGGTCGGAGGAGCCGCATCCTCTGGTTCTGGACAAGATCGACCGCCGCTTTGCGGAACTGACCGAGCGTCTCGACGCGCAATATGCCACGCAGCATGTCGACCCCAGTGCGCTCCATACGCTGGAAGGCCGGATCGACGATCTTTCGCAGCAGATTTCGCTGGGTCTCCTTCAGGCACCGGCCTATGACGGACCGGGGCTGGACGTGAAGGCGATCCGGAGCCTTGAGGATCAGATTGCCAACATCGCCCACCACCTTGCGCAACCGGTGGCCGAGATTGCCGAACTGAAGCCGCGTCTCGATTCCATCGAGCGTTCCATCGCCTCCAATCGCGAAACCGTGCTCGATGCCGCGCGTGAGGCGGCGGAAAGCGCCGTTGCACGCGTTCTACAGCACGGATCGCACAATGACAGCGTGATTGCCCGGCAGCTGGCCGAGGACATGAAATCGCTGGAAGCGCTGGCGCGCAATTCCGACGAGCGCAACGGCAAGACTTTCGAGACCGTCCATGACACGCTGGTCAAGATCGTCGACCGTCTGGCCAGGCTGGAGCAGGACGTCGCGGGACGGGCGGACGGCGAAAGGCTGCCCTCCCCCAATTCCGGTTCGCAGCGCCCGTCGGCAACGCGGTCACCAGCCGCAGCGGCTGCGGCAGCGGCATTTGCAACCGTCCAGAGCGAAGCCGGTCCCGCCGACACGCGAGCAGACGTCACGGCTGAAAAGTCCTCGCTCTTCGGCGGTTTCGCCAAAGCGATACGCGGTCGCCGCGCCGACAAATCCGCCGGTAAGAGCGACGAAGTGCTCGAAGCCAGTGCCTTCGACGCGACATTCAACACCCCTGCTTTCGACAGCGAGCTGGCTGCCGTGGAAGCGATCACCCGCAAGGAACCCGAGCTGGAACGGACCCCGTCCCCTCGCCCCGAGGGTGAAGGCATGCCGGACCTCAATTCGATTATGAAGCGGGTGCGTGAAGAACGCCGCCAGCGCGAAGATGCTGCCGATGCCGCACTTGCCGCCAACGGCAAGGTGGACTTCATAACCGCCGCCCGACGCGCCGCGCAGCTTGCCGCCGCCGAGTCCGAGCAGCTTCAGAAGGGTGCGGCGAAGCGCACGAACAAGAAGAAGTCGTCTGTTGGCGACATGATCCAGCGCCAGCGCAAGCCTATCCTGATGGCCATCGGCGCCGTGATGATCGCCATGGCCGGACTCCAGATCGGTTCTGCATTCCTCAACCGCGACGAGCCGGTGGAAACGGCAATTGATACCGCGCCAGCGCAGATCGACACCACTGCCGCAGACACGACGCCAGCGCCAGCAGACGAAATCGCCGCCAAGATCACCGCCGACACCACGCTCGCAGCACAGCCATCCGCTGAAGCTGCCCCTGTGGCGCCAGCTCCGATCACGGAACCGCGCGAGGAAAAAGCAGCGCAGACAGACGAGCAACAGGCCGCGATGGATATCCCGGCGCAGGTTGAACAGCCTGCCGCAACAGCGACGGAAACGGCCGCCAATCCGGTGCAGCCGGTGGAAACCACGGCAGCGACCGAGCCCGCAGCCCAGTCTCAAGCTGCCATTCCGCTAGTGCCGGAAGAAGCGGGTCCGGCAGCGCTTCGTGAAGCCGCTGCCAAGGGCGACGCGCGCGCGCTCTTTGAAGTCGGCAACCGTTACATGGAAGGCCGCGGCGTTGCCGCCGACTTTGCCAAAGCGGCACAGTGGTACGAGATTTCGGCAGGTCAGGGCTTTGCCCCCGCGCAGTATCGTCTCGGCAACTTCAACGAAAAGGGCCTTGGCATGCCCCGCGATCTGGACAAGGCCAAGACCTGGTACCAGCTCTCGGCCCAGCAGGGCAATGCGAGCGCGATGCATAATCTTGCCGTGCTTTTCGCAACCGGCGCCAATGGCAACCCGGACAATGCTTCAGCCGTGCGCTGGTTCACCGATGCGGCTGAACTCGGCGTCAAGGACAGCCAGTTCAATCTCGGCATTCTTGCCGCCAAGGGCCTTGGCATGCCGGTCAATCTGGAAGAAAGCTACAAGTGGTTCTCGCTTGCCGCCAATGCCGGTGACAAGGACGCAGCCGACAAGCGCGACCAGATCGCCAAGGCGTTGAAGCCGGAGCAATTGGAACGCGCCAAGGATATGGTGAAGCTGTGGAAGGCGAAGCCGCTCGATCAGGCGACCAATTCCATCGACGTTCCGGATGCGTGGACCGAAGCAAAGCCTGTCACCACCGGCTCGGTGGACATGAAGAAGGCCGTCCGCAACATCCAGCTCATCCTTCAGAAAAACGGTTATGACATCGGCACAGCCGACGGGGTTATGGGCGGCAAGACCCGCGCCGCGATTGCGGCGTTCCAGAAGGCAAACGGACAGAAGCCCACCGGCGATGTCGACCAGAAACTGGTTCAGCTCCTGCTTGAAAAGAACAAGTAACTCATTGGAGCCATAAGGATATCTGCAAGGGCGGCCCAGGCCGCCCTTCCTGCGTTTCGTCCGCATTCTTCTGAAAGAAGTGACAGGTTGATCCGACTCGTTGAGGCTTATTATCTACGTCCTATCAACGAGGGGATAGACTATGCTCTTGCATGTAAACAACGACATGGAAAACGGTATCATCGCGAAAATCCCTCTCGCGCTCGACAAGGATATCAAGAATTTCCAGGGGGATGCGATCGACTTTGAAATCTCCTCCGGCGACAAGCAGCTTATTCCCGCCGAAGACATTCATCCCTACAAATCCATTTTCAAGGTTCTTTCCGGCAGTTCTGAACTGAAGAACATCTTCATAGCCGTATCGTTCAATGCGAATTTCACCACGCCGGACGGCAAGAAAACCTGCCTGACACGCTCCAGCCCGATGGAAGACTGGAATGTGATGAATGGCAGCTATTATGCCGAAAGCATGAACTGCTTCGGCTTCAAATCCAGCAGCCGTTTTGCCGGGAATTTCAGTGTCAACCTGACCAATCCCTACCTTTACATCATAAAGAACGGCAGCCTGACCGACAGCAAGATGTCGGACAACATTTCGATCCGCGCGCAGTTTTATCCGTCGTCCGGCCATTCGGTCATCACGCCGAAAGAAGATATCAATATCGTCATCAGCAATCGCCAGAACGCCGCAGACTGATTCATTGCGCATCAGCGCCGCTATCTTTGATAGTATATCCCATATAATAGGTAGGATTATCTTGAAAAAAGCTGTTTTCGATGATCTTGGGCGCTCTTTTTGTTGTTCTTGAACAACACCCCGGATTTTTCCTTCAATATAGTCCTGCAAGGTAACCTTATCGGCATTCGGCGTTTGACTTCCCGATGACGACAGAGCAAGACACTATGAGAGGTGGCCAGGCTGGAACTCACGAGCAGACTAAAGCCTAACTACTTGTTTTCATGCATTTCCGGGCGCACACTATTTTCATAATGTTGCCGGAGATGCTTTGGTAAGGTGAGACATCTTGCGGAGAAACGCGACCGCAAGCAGCTGTGTGTCGTGCGTTCGTGAAAGCCGGGTTGGGAATTGGGTATTTATCTTCCCATTGCGGAATTGTCGGTCAACATGCTGGTTCTACTAGGCATGGGCGCCGCCGTGGGTTTTCTTTCCGGATTGTTCGGTGTTGGCGGCGGTTTTCTCATCACGCCACTGTTGATCTTTTATAACATTCCACCTGCCATCGCGGTCGCCACAGGCGCCAATCAGGTCATCGCCTCGTCGGTTTCAGGCGCGCTGGCGCATTTCAAACGCCGAACGCTCGATATCAAGCTCGGCCTGTTTCTGGTGGCAGGCGGCATATTGGGGTCCCTCGTCGGCATCTTCGTCTTTTCATGGCTGCGCGATCTCGGCCAGCTGGACCTGATCGTCTCCATTCTCTACGTTTTCTTTCTCGGCACCGTCGGCGGACTGATGCTCGTGGAAAGCCTGCGAGCGCTTCGCCGCGTGAAGAAGGGGCAAGGCGGGGCCGTGCGGCGCTCGGGCCAGCACACATGGATACACCGCCTGCCCTTCAAGATGCGGTTTCGTGCGTCCACCATCTATGTCAGCATCATTCCGGTGCTCGGCATCGGTTTCTTCATCGGCCTGCTTTCCTCGGTCATGGGTGTCGGCGGCGGCTTCATCATGGTTCCGGCGCTCATCTACCTGCTGCATGTTCCGACCAATGTGGTTGTCGGAACCTCACTGTTTCAGATTACCTTCGTCACTGCGGTCACGACCGTGCTGCAAGCAACGACCAACCAGTCCATCGATATTGTGCTGGCCTTCCTTCTGATGGTCGGCGGTGTCATCGGCGCGCAGTATGGCGCACGTGCCGGGCAGAAACTTCGCGGCGAGCAGTTGCGTCTTCTTCTGGCGCTTCTGGTGCTGGCGGTCGGCCTGCGCCTCGCCTTCGGGCTTTTCGTGCGGCCGGACAACCTCTTCTCCATTTCGATTGCGGATATCTGACATGCGGAGCTTCACGCTTTCCTCCGCATTGATCTTCCTTCTGATGACGGGAAGCGCGCTGGCGCAGGTCGATTCCAGCGGCAATGGCAACACGGTTCCGCAATTGCAGAACCCCGCCGATGAGACCATCGAAATCGGCCTTTCCACCGAAACCATCGCCATCACATCGAATTTCGGCGGCACCGATCTCACAATATTCGGCGCGCTCGACAATGCCGATCCCACGATCCAGCGACAGGGCCGTTACGACATCATCGTGGTGCTGCAAGGCCCGTCCCGCGATCTGGTCGTGCGCAAGAAGGACCGTTATCTCGGCGTTTGGGTGAATGCGGTTTCAGAGACCTTCATGGGGGTCCCGCTCTCATACTCGCTGGCATCCACCCGCAATTTGCAGGACATTACCGACGAGAAAACCTATCGCCAGCTTTCCGTGGGCGTGCGCAATTTCTATCTCGTGCCGGAAGACCCTGCCAGTCTGTCGGGCAATATTCCGAGATTTGGCAATGAACTGCGCGAGATGAAAATCCGCCAGGGCCTCTATACGCAGCGCATCGGTGGCGTGGAGTTCATTTCGCGCACGCTGTTCCGCGCCACGCTGAACCTCCCCGCCAACGTGCCGGTGGGTCGCCACAAGGCCCGGGCGCTTCTGTTTCGCAACGGCGTTTTCCTGCGGGAAGCCAATGCCAGCCTCGAAATCGTCAAGGCGGGTTTCGAGCAGAGCATCTACAACGCGGCCCATCAGAACAGCTTTCTCTACGGCCTGTTTGCCGTTTTCCTTGCCGTCTTCACCGGATGGTTCGGGCGCATTCTGTTCCGTCGGGATTAACCGCCATAAAGCGCACCGCGCGCTATCGGGTAAACCTTGCCCTGACCGAGCATATAGGCGCGCAGCGCCTCATCGGCGAAGAGCCCGCGGAAGGCGCGATCCAGAATGTTCAGCGCACCCGTATAGGCTCCGAAAGCAGGCATGATGAGCCTTTCCCCGTCGCTCACGAAACAGGGGCGTCGCACCGACCGGCCGCGCCTGACGATGCGCGCGGCGGGATGAAGGTGGCCTGCGATCTCGCCCTGCCCGGCCTTGCGTGACGGCTCATGCCGGAAGGTGAGCGGTCCGACCGCCAGTTCCTCGACACAATCCCCCGGCAGGTCGACCGGGCGATCCGGATCGTGATTGCCGGTGATCCAGAACCAGTCGCGATGCTCCATCAGCGATTTCAGCCGGATGGCATAAAGCGACGGCAGACGCTCGCTGGCCTTGGCATCGTGAAAACTGTCGCCGAGGCTGATGACGGTTCGTGGCTGATAGCGCGCGATGGCCACCGCCAGCATGTCGAGCGTTGCCGCCGTGTCATAGGGCGGGATGAGCTGGCCGCGCCGGGCAAAGGACGAGCCTTTTTCCAGATGCAGGTCGGAAACGATGAGTATGTGCAGATCGGGCAGAAACAGCGCGCCGGATGGATCACACAGAGCCGCAACGTCACGCACTTGCGTATGGGCCAGATTGTAGGCCTCTCCACTTCCCCACACCGCAGTTTTCATTGCATTGCTTCCCTGATCAGATCGTCTGCCGCTTCTTCAAGCAGCATTTCATCTCCTTCGCCTGCCACGCGCTCGCGCCCAATTTCGAGCATCACAGGCAGCGCCAGCGGCGAAATCCTGTCGAGCGGCTTGTGCAGCAGATGGCCTTTCACGCGCGCCAGCATGTCGCCCAGACGCCTGATATCCAGCAGCCCCGTCGCGGCATCCGCGCGCGTCGCCTGCAATAGAATATGGTCCGGCTCGTGGGTGCGCAGGACGTCATAGATCAGGTCGGTGGAAACCGTAACCTGACGGCCTGTCTTTTCCTGTCCCGGATGACGGCGCTCGATAAGCCCGGAAATCACGGCGCAATTGCGGAAAGTGCGTTTGAGAAGGTAGCTTTCATCAAGCCATGCTTCGAGATCGTCGCCCAGCATGTCTTCGTCGAAGAGCCGGGTAAGGCTGAGTTTTCCCGAGCCGATCATCGCGCCCATATCCTTGAGGCCCCATAAGCCCAGCGAATAATCGGTCGCGACAAAGCCCAGCGGATGCGCGCCCATGCGTTCCAGACGGCGTGTCAGCAACATGCCGAGCGTCTGGTGCGCCAGCCGGCCCTCGAAAGGATAGGCGACCATGTAGAAGCGACTGCCGCGCGGAAAGGTTTCGATCAAAAGCTCGTCCGTTGCAGGCAGCACCGATTTCCATTGCTGCACTTCCAGCCATTCCCGCACCTGTTCCGGCAGAAACTGCCAGCGTGTGCGGTCGGCGAGCATGGCGCGCACCTGCGCGGCAAGATAGGTCGAAAGCGGAAACTTCCCTCCCGCATAGACAGGTATCTTGGCATCTTGACCGGCCGCATTGGAGGCGATGCATTCATTCTCGCGGATGCCTTCGAAGCGCAGAACCTTTCCGGCAAACAGGAAGGTGTCGCCAGCAGTCAGCGTCTCCAGGAAATATTCCTCGATCCGGCCAAGGACACGTCCACCCCTTGCGCTTCCGCCCTTGCCGCCGCGAGTAAGCCGGACATTCAGCTCCGGCGCTTCGACAATCGTGCCGATATTGAGCCGATATTGCTGCGCGATGCGCGGATTGGACACCCGCCACGTGCCGTCCACGGTCTTGCGGATTTTCGCAAACCGCTCATAGGTCTTGAGCGCATAGCCGCCGGTCGCCACGAAATCCAGAATGCGGTCGAACGTGTCTCGCGGAAGGCTCGAATAGGGTGCGGCGCTTCGCACCTCACGGTAAAGCTGGTCGGCCTGGAAAGGCTCGGCGCAGGCCATGCCAAGCACGTGCTGGGCCAGTACATCCAGCGCCCCTTCGATCAGGGGCGGCGTATCCTGTGCACCCAGATAATTTGCGTCGAGTGCGGCGCGGCACTCCATCACCTCGAAGCGGTTGGCGGGCACGAGAATGGCCCGGCTCGGCTCGTCCATCCGGTGGTTGGCGCGGCCGATACGCTGCGCGAGGCGGCTCGCCCCCTTCGGCGCGCCGACATGAATAACCAGATCGACATCGCCCCAGTCGATCCCGAGATCGAGCGTCGAGGTCGCGACCACAGCGCGCAAGGTGTTGGCGGCCATGGCCTGCTCGACCTTGCGGCGCTGGCTCGCATCGAGTGAACCGTGATGCAGCGCAATTGGCAGCGTGTCCTCATTGACCCGCCAGAGTTCCTGAAACAACATCTCCGCCTGGCTGCGGGTATTGACGAACAGAAGCGTCGTGCGGTGCTGGCGGATCGCCTCGTAGATATCGGGGATGGCATAGCGCGAGGAATGTCCTGCCCATGGCACGCGCTCATCGGAATCGAGAATGGTGATTTCCGGCTTGGCACCGCCGTCGACCGTCACAAGACCGGCCATGGAATCGTCGCCATCCTGTTCCACCAGCCAGCGGCGCAGCTGGTCAGGCTCCGCCACCGTTGCGGAGAGGCCGATGGTCTGCAATTGCGGTTGCAGGCGGCGCAAGCGCGCCAGCCCCAGCGCCAGAAGATGCCCGCGCTTGGAAATGACCAGCGAGTGCAACTCGTCCAGCACCACGTAGCGCAGGCCCTTGAAGAACTGTTCCGCACCCTTGGATGCGATCAACAGCGCAAGCTGCTCCGGCGTCGTCAGCAGAATATCCGGCGGCGCCAGTTTCTGTCGCTGGCGCTTGTGCGCAGGCGTATCGCCGGTGCGCGTCTCGATGGTGATGTCGAGACCCATTTCCTCGACCGGCACGGTGAGATTGCGGTGAATATCGACCGCAAGTGCCTTTAGCGGCGAGATATAAAGCGTATGCACGCCGCGTTTCGCCATGCTGGGCTTCAGGCGGCCGCGTTTTTCCAGATCAACCAGCGCAGGCAGAAAGCCGGCCAAAGTCTTGCCCGCGCCGGTCGGGGCAATCAGCAGCGTGGACTGGCCCTGTTCGGCACGCGCCAGAAGCTCCAACTGATGGGCGCGCGGCGACCAGCCCTTGGCCGCGAACCATTTGAGAAAACGGTCCGGCAAGGGAAAGGCGGCAGATGCGGCGGCGGGTTTCTGGTTCAGTGTCACGCCGTCAATCTAATCGCAGCGAGGCGAACCGCCAAGGTGTTTGTTCACTTTTGTTCTCATTTTGTCAGCAGACGCAGGCTCCCTCCCTTTTCGGGGTGGACTTCGTGACCTATCTTGAAAACCATGCGCTTCAACCAGCTTCTATGCTCCTCTCCCAAAGGTCTTTATTGCCCGCCCGGCGATTTTTACATCGACCCGGTGCGCCCGGTGGAACGTGCGCTCATCACCCACGGGCACTCCGACCACGCGCGTTCGGGCCACACCCATGTGCTGGCAACGCGCGAAACACTCGACATCATGGCGTTGCGCTATGGGGTGAATTTCGCAGAAACGACGCAACCGGTAAGCCTCGGCGAAACCCTCATGATCAATGGCGTGCGGATAAGCTTTCATGGAGCGGGCCATGTGCTTGGCTCGGCCCAGATCGCGGTGGAAATGGATGGCACCCGCATCGTCGCTTCGGGCGACTACAAGCGGGCAGCCGATCCGACATGCGCCCCTTTCGAGCCCGTCGCCTGTGATGTCTTCATCACCGAAGCCACTTTTGCCCTGCCGGTATTCCGTCACCCGGATGCAGCACACGAGATCGCGACGCTTCTCAAATCGATCCGGCAGTTTCCCGAGCGTGCGCATCTTGTCGGGGCTTATTCGCTGGGCAAGGCGCAGCGGGTCATCAAGCTCATACGCAATGCAGGCTATTGGGAACCGATCTATATCCACGGCGCGCTGGAAAAGATCTGCGAGTATTATCAAACGCAAGGTGTCGATCTCGGACCTCTCCAACCGGCCACGCTGGAACGCAGTGCGGCACAACCGGATTTTGCAGGAAAGATCATCGTCGGCCCGCCCTCGGCTTTCTCCGACCGCTGGGCACGACGGTTTCCCGATCCAGTCCCAGCCTTTGCCTCAGGCTGGATGCGCATCCGACAGCGCGCCAAACAGCAAGGCGTTGAACTGCCGCTCATCATTTCCGACCATTGCGACTGGGATGAGCTGACGGCGACCATAACGGAAATCGCCCCCGCAGAAGTGTGGGTTACCCATGGACGTGAAGAAGCTCTCGTTCGCTGGTGCGAGTTGCAGAACATACCGGCAAAGCCGCTGCATCTCGTTGGCTATGAAGATGAGGGCGACTGATGCGCGCTTTCGCCGAACTTCTTGACCGGCTCGTTCTGACGCCGCAGCGCAACGGCAAGCTGCGCTTGCTCATCGACCATTTCCGCACAGCACCGGACCCTGATCGCGGCGTGGCGCTGGCAGCGATCACCCGCGATCTGGAGCTGCAAAGCGTAAAGCCGGCCATGCTGCGCGCGCTCATCGCCGAGCGGACAGACCCGACATTGTTTGCCTATTCCTACGATTATGTCGGCGATCTTGCCGAAACGATCTCGCTGATCTGGCCCGGCCCCAGCGAAACTGCCCCCGGAGCCGATCTGCCGCTTGGCATCGTGGTGCACGAATTGCAGAACGCTTCGCGCCGCGAAGGCCCGATGCTCGTCGCCGGATGGCTCGATGTGCTTGGCATTTCCGAACGTTACGCACTGTTGAAGCTCGTGACCGGGGGCTTGCGCGTCGGGGTTTCCGCCCGTCTGGCCAAGCAGGCGCTGGCAGATTTCGGCGGCGTCGACGTCGTGGAAATAGAAGAACTCTGGCACGGCCAGTCACCACCCTATGAGGCGCTGTTCGCCTGGCTGGAAGACCGCGGTGAAAAGCCTGCGGCCACCGCAGCCGCTCCGTTTCGCCCTGTCATGCTGGCGACGGCCCTTGATGAAGCGGAAATCCCCTCGCTCGACGCATCCGCCTTTACGGCCGAGTGGAAATGGGATGGCATTCGCGTTCAGGCTGTCGCGGAAAACGGCCTGCGCCGCCTCTATTCGCGCACGGGGGACGATATCTCCGGCGCGTTCCCCGATATTCTGGAAGCCATGGATTTCGAAGGGGCGATCGATGGCGAGTTGCTGGTTGGCCATCACGGCGAAACCGGCATAGAGACAGCCACGTTCTCCGACCTCCAGCAGAGGCTGAACCGCAAGACGGTAAGCGCAAAGCAGTTGCGCGACTATCCGGCCTTCGTGCGGGCCTATGACCTGTTGCAGGAAGGGAACCAGCAGACCGGTGCCGATCTGCGCGCCCTGCCCTTTCTGGAGCGCCGCGCGCGCCTGCAAAGCTTTGTCAGCAGGCTCGATCCGCGCCGCTTCGATCTCTCGCCCGTTCTGCCATTTTCCGACTTTGAGGAACTGGCGCGGTTTCGCGCCAATCCGCCACATCCGGTCATCGAAGGCGTCATGCTGAAACGCCACGATAGTACCTACCTTCCGGGCCGCCCCAAGGGACCGTGGTTCAAATGGAAGCGTGATCCCTTCACCGTCGATGCGGTGATCGTCTATGCCCAGCGCGGGCACGGCAAACGGTCGAGCTATTATTCCGATTTCACCTTCGCCGTCTGGACGGGACCGGAGGATGAACCCGTGCTGGTGCCGGTCGGCAAGGCCTATTTCGGCTTTACGGACGAGGAACTGAAATTGCTGGACAAGTTTGTGCGCGAGAATACCACCGAGCGTTTCGGGCCGGTGCGATCCGTGCGCGCCGAACCCGATCATGGGCTGGTCGTGGAAGTCGCCTTTGAAGGTCTCAACCGTTCCACGCGCCACAAATCGGGGGTCGCCATGCGCTTTCCGCGTTTTTCGCGGCTGCGCTGGGACAAGCCGCCCCGCGAAGCGGACCGGCTCGAAACGCTTGAAAAGCTGCTTTCCTGATTATTTGGCCGCCGTCGAAACGCGGATTTCGTAGATATTGACCGCCTTGCCGGAACCACTGAGATCCGAATTGACCGTGATCGTGCCTGCACGACCTGCCTTCTGACCCGATGGCATTTCCATATCGAAAAGGAAATCGCTCACGGAATCACGCACGTCGTAGCGCCTGCGTCCGCAATCGCCGAGACCGCCGAAATCGCAGTTGACAGACATCTGGGTCGTCTTGCCGTCGTCGGCGCGGGCCACGATGTTGAAGGTCGCCGTCTTGCCAACCAGCTGATCCAGAATGCCCTCACCCACATCGAATGTGACCGTATCTTCGGCTCCGGCGGACTGGATGCGGGCGAAGCTGCGCGTGCCCTCCTGCCTGATTTCAGCCGTGGCGCGTCCCTTGACCGACATGCGTGTGGCTTCCGAAGGCTGGAAGATGGTGATCCATTTCAACCCGCCCGGCTCCTCGCCTTCCTTAAGGGGAGCGATATTGCCTTCACTGTGCAGCGGATTGTTGGCCGGTCCGCTGCTCAGATCGATAAAGCTGTTATAAAGCGAATAGCCGATGAAAGCCGCAACCGCGAGCACAAGCCCTGGAATGCCGTAGCTGTAGAAAGGCGAATGGCGCTTCTTCTTGCGGCGGTCCTTCCGCGAAACGCCGCCCTCATAGCCGAGGTCGGCATTGCTGCGCTTCTTCTGCCGCGAAGTCGCACGAATATCGCCGGTATCGAGCGCGGGCGATGTTTCCTCTACCCTGCCGCCAAGCACCGGGTCTTCCCTCAGGGGTGCATCGAGCGTCGGCTCGTGACGGGCGCTCGTCTCTCCACCGGTCTTGAATTCCTGTTCGATGCCGGAGATCGCGTCCTTGAGGTTCTGGCGGCGCTGTTCCTTCTGCGCATCGCTGAGCGCGGCGTTTGTCGCAAGAGCGCGCTCATGCGCACCCCAGGCGGATTCATAGATTCGCTGGCGGGTCGCCGGATTGTGTGCATCCGCCTTGGCAAATGCATTCCTGATCGCGCGCTCAATGCTTTCCAAAGGCTGCTCTTCCCTTGTTCGTTTTTCCGCCGTCTCGTTACGCCCTCAACAGGTGCAAGCGGTTCCCGATGCAGACGCTTTCATAAGCCTCAGCGAAATTAACGTCTGAATCAAGGCATTTACCTGTTCTTCACCCGCTTTGACTAGCCGATAAGCTTAACAGAGACACCAAATATTAACTCTGAATGCGGTTTTCCCCCATCCGTATAGTTCTGCAATACCAAACTGCACCCATTGCAGGTGCTCGAAACATCCTCAACTATAGCGGCGATTCTCTTCGCGCGTGTCGTCCAATAAATAAGGGGCGCCATATCGATCGTGTTCGGCATGTTCTGTCGCAATGCCGAAAGACGGCTGAGCGGCGACAGACCCGCTTGCGTGCTTTTGATATTGCCGCCCGGCAAGGAGATGCTAGAACTATTACGTTTACGGAAACGTCAATCATGGAGGAAGATTGAAAATGGCCTTGCCGGATATTCTGAAAAGCAGATTGCGCATCCCGGTGGTTGGCGCTCCCCTATTCATCATTTCGCATCCGGCTCTGGTGATGGCGCAGTGCAAGGCAGGCGTCGTCGGTTCCTTTCCTGCTCTCAATGCCCGTCCAGAGGCACAACTCGATGAGTGGCTGGCGGAAATCACCGAAGGGCTTGCTGCTTACGACAAGGCCAATCCGGACCGGCCGTCAGCACCCTTCGCCGTCAACCAGATCGTGCACCGTTCCAACAAGCGCCTCGAGCACGATCTCGGCCTTTGCGTGAAATACAAGGTGCCGATCGTCATCTCCTCGCTCGGTGCCGTGCCGGAAGTGAATGCGGCAATCCATTCCTATGGCGGCATCGTCCTCCATGACGTCATCAACAACCGTCACGCCAATTCGGCAATTCGCAAGGGCGCGGATGGTCTCATCGCGGTGGCAGCCGGTGCGGGCGGCCATGCCGGTTCGCTGTCGCCCTTCGCGCTCGTGCAGGAAATCCGCTCCTGGTTCGACGGTCCCCTGCTCCTTTCGGGCGCCATCGCCAACGGAAACTCGATTCTTGCCGCACAGGCCATGGGCGCTGACCTCGCCTACATCGGCTCGCCGTTCATTGCCACGACGGAAGCGCGCGCGACGGATGCCTACAAACAGATGATCGTCCACTCGACTTCCTCCGACATCGTCTATTCCAACTACTTTACCGGCATTGCAGGGAACTACCTGAAGCCATCCATCGCCAATTCCGGCATGGACCCTGACAACCTTCCCGAAGCCGATCCTTCCAAGATGGATTTCGAGACTGCGCAGCAGGAAGGCGCCAAGGCCTGGAAGGATATCTGGGGCTGCGGCCAGGGCATCGGGGCGATCCATGAAGTAGCCCCTGCGGGACAACTGATCGACCGCCTCGAGCGGGAATATAAGGAAGCCCGCCAGCGCCTTTGCGCAAGCGCATGATTCCGGGAAACGTGACGGTACCGCGCCGGCGAGACGGCTGGCGCGGGAGAACTGCCTTCCGGTTCGCACGGCACGATCGCCTGCTTACTCATAAATCCGGCTTTTTGCGCGTTGGAGGGCGGTGGCGACGTGCATGTTGTGAAAGCTTTTGAACAAACATGGAGTTTGTTTGAATTGGGCCTTGCTTTCCTCCCTGCTTTTGGTTATCAGCGCACCGTCCAGCCGGAAACGGTTGGCTCCTTCGGGAAATTGGAACGCAACGTTCCGGGCCGCTTTAGCTCAGTTGGTAGAGCACATCATTCGTAATGATGGGGTCGCGTGTTCGAGTCACGCAAGCGGCACCAGTAAAATCAAGCGTTTAGCTGTTTTTCATTTTCGCCTTATTAAGCTAGCCATCACCTTTGGCAAGCGCGATGCGTCGATTATTTATTTGCGCCAGACAAATGCTTCGAAAAAAGGCAGACCGAAACGACCGGCTTCAGCATGCGCAAGATATAATCGCGATCGGACAGCAAAATTGCGCCAACCAAAATCTTCAACTGTTCTCGGGGTCTTTGGAACAACGTCCCACAAAAACACAGCACAGTGCCAATTTTCAAAACTCAAGTTTGACTAAGCCCTTCGTTGGAGCAAAACTGATGTTGCTAATTCATCAGCAGTAGGCTCACCCCTTTTCGTTGGTGCAAATGATGCCGGGGTATCCAATCGGACAAGAAAACACCCCGCGGCATTTCACTCGATTTCCGGGTTGGGCGGGGGACAGGCCATGCTCCAGACCGACGTGTCAGAAGACCTAGGCTCTTACAGGATTCACGCCAAGGCGGACCTTGCGCGCAGCGCAGTGCTGGACTGGCCCTATCTCTGCGGCATGAACCTGCTCAAATATGCCGTCGATGAAGCTATCTCTGAACAACTCGCCCTGATGGGCACGGCATCGAACGCAGACCGGGCATGGATGATCGAGTATCGGCCAAACCTGCTTCGGTTCTGCAACACCCATGAATGGTGCCGGGGGCAGACCAGGGCCTATATCTCCGAGCTTCAGGAAACGCCCACCACGCTCATCGCCTGGCTGCACAAATATCTGGTTCTGGGCCATGCGGTGGCGGTCCACGACGTGACAGACCTGCCCCGGACGGCGCGTGCGATCCAGGTAGAGTTTCTCCGTCAGGGCAATAAAAGCGTCCTCAGCGTACCCGTCTTCTATGACAACAAACTGCGCGGCATCATCGGCTTCGACACGACCGTCGCGAACAAGATATGGTCGACCAGCGAAGTCAACGCCCTGTTCCAATGCGCCAATCTCATCGGACAGGCAAAATACTCGACCGGTCACGCGCTGGAAAAGACAATCGCGCCCGAAAATGCGGCGCCCCTCGTCTATCTGAGCAATCGCGGCGTGGTGCGCGGCGTTCAACCTGAAATCATCGTCGGGGTGCGTTCGGCAGGCAATTACAGCGAAATCTGGCTCGAAGATGGGTCTATGCTGCTCGATTCGCGCTCGCTGGGCATGTGGTCCAGCCTGCTGCCGTCGAAAATCTTTCTCCGGGTACACAGAACCGCTTTCGTCAATTCGCTGCACGTCGTCAATGTGGACCGCAGAAAAATTGACAAATGGCAGATCAGGATGCGGTCTGTTGACCGGGCATGGCCCGTGTCACGCTCCTACCGAAAACAACTGCGCGAGCGTATGGGCATATAATCGCTTAACATGTCGGAACCATTGCGCTTTTGGTGGCATGTCATTCGTCAAACCGGCACGTCGTTTCGTCCTTGGATTCTTGTTATTCCCACAGTTTACTGGATGGTGATAGCACCAGAACATCCTCCCCAACGGTTCTTTGAGGATTCCCGCATGCCATCTCGGATGCTAGCGCATTTCACAATACTCTCGCTGGCCACCGCCAGTATTCTGCTTGCCCACAACGTTCAGACAAAAGCTGAAGATCTTGCCTTGAAGGATGCCGTATCCATGGCAGGCATGCAGCTTTTTCTCAACTCCGGTGCACCGGGACTGATCATCGCCGTCGTGCAGGGCGATAAAAGCATCATCCAGGCCTATGGGGAGACAGCCCCCGGCAGCAATGTCGAGCCGGACGCGCATTCGGTTTTCCGTATTGCCTCCGTTTCCAAGGTTTTTGCCGGTGATGTGCTGGCGGCGCTCGCCGCCAAAGGCAAACTCAAACTGACCGATCCGCTCGCAAAATATGCGCCGGAAGGTGCCAAGGTCGAAGTTAACGGACGCCCTGTCACCCTGCTCGATCTGGCCACGCATTCCGCAGGTCTGCCGCGCGAATTGCCCAACCCCGATACGAAAATCACGGATAATCCGTTTGCGGCCTTCGACCGTGATTATTACTGGAAGTGGATCGGCAGCAACAAGCCTGCTTATGTTCCCGGCACCACGACGATTTATTCGAATCTCGGCTACGGCCTTCTGGGTGATGCACTCGCCAAGGCCGGCGGCGCAGATTATTCCACTGTTCTCGCCAATGAGGTGCTGAAACCGGCAGGGCTCACCGACACGACCAACGTATTAAGCGACGAGCAGAAAAAGCGGCTGATGACCGGGCTCGACCCTCTCGACAAGCCGGATGCCAACAGCCCTGTTCCCGATATCATGTATGCCAGCGCCGGTATCTACACGACTGCGGACGATATGGTGCGCTGGATGCGCTGGCACCTAGACGGTGCGGACCAGTTGCGGGAAGATGCCCTGATCGATCATACGCTTTGGCTGCCTTATGACGGCTTGAAGCATGTAGTTGGGACCGAAGTAACGGCAGGGGACGGCATGGGGCTTGGCTGGGTTGCTACCTTGCCCCGTGATGAAACCCCGTTCCTGCTCGGTAAAAGCGGTGGTCTCGGCGGTTTCATGAGTTATGCGGTTCTGTCGCCCAATCGCAAGCTCGGTATTTTCGTCGTTGCCAGCCGGGTCAATTTCGGCATGTTCGAGAATATCCATTCGCAGATACGCGAACTGGCCGCTGAACTGGCCCGATAACCATGCAGAATTTCGCGCCGCTTCGGCGATTTGGCAGGCGACAGAAAGCAGCCTTTTCCGGTCACCTGATATACAGCACTCTGCTTGGTGCCACAGCCTTGCTTGGGGCCGGAACGCCAGACGCTTTTGCGCAAGAAAAGCGCGACATTTTCAAAACCGAAATATTCCTGACGCCCTACAGCAAGCTGGGCGACACGGATGCGACCGGCGATTATCCGAAACTGAACGGTCAACTGCTGTTCATGACCGGCTATACCGGCTATTTCGGCATCAAGGACAGCAACGGTCAGATTCCGCGTTCGCACTGGAACAGCGTGCAGCCCACGGCGGAAGCCGCCCTTGTCTGGCAATTGTCGCAGCAATTTTCCATCCTTTCGAAAATCACCTTCGACTCTTCCGTAGAAGCAACGAACGACAACGCCTTTTCCGATCTTGGCTTCAATCTGAAAAACCTGTTCGCCTCTTACACCCGTGACAATTTTGCGCTCTATGGCGGCAAGATGGACATCGGCTTCGGCGACGGCTGGCACGCCATTGATGGGCTTTACACCGGCTTCACCGATGATTTTCAGTATAAGGGCTCCATCGGGCTTGGCGGTCGCTATACCTTCAATACCGAAAATATGGGCGCGCATTCCTTCGCCGGTCTGGTGTTCAAACGCGACGATACGGTTCTCGACCGCCGCCTCAGCCTCGACGACGGTTTCATCTCGCCCACCGAAGGCCAACCGCCTGCATTCAGCAACGACCTGAACTCGTTCATCCTGACTTATGATTTCCGCAACGTGCCGGGCTTGAAGAACATATCCGGCGGCGTGGATGTCGGAAGACTGGAGGCGGAGCCCGGTTATGGCGAAGGCGCCAACACGATTTCCGCCCGGCTGCGCTATGACACGGCTCTGACCGACAAGTGGAACCTGAGCTGGTTCAACGAAGCCACTTTTTCAAGCGCCTTTCGTGGCACGCCGGTCTCCAATGGCAATGGCGTGACATCCTTGTCGCTCTCCCACGACCGCTGGCAGTTCAACGCCACAACCGCGATACGCAAACTGTCCGGCGGGGACGAAAGACTGGCGCAATACGGGCTTCAATCCGATTGGGATTGGGGCGTAGCAGGCACAGTTACCTATGACACGCCTATCGGCATCATTCTGCAAACAGGGCTCGTCCACCAACGCGACCAGACCCTGAACATCAATCAGGGTGTTTTCCGCATCGCTTATCAAACGGGGTTTTAAGGCAGCCATGAAAGCCAGCATGAGAACCAGTACGTCATCCATCGTCCTAGCCTGTCTGTTCGTGCTCGGCTGCTCGACAGCTGCCCTGTCGCAGTCGGTTTCCATTCAGCGCCAACCCAATCCGGCTGCCGATGTCGTGCAAATTCCGAAAGGAAGCACCGAAAACGCGCTCAAGGCCCTGCCGCAGATCGTGGCCGACATCATGAAGCGCAGCCATGTTCCCGGCATGGCGGTCGCCGTGGTCAGCGGCGACAAGACCGTGCTTGCGAAAGGCTACGGCAAAAGGGAAATCGGCAAGGACGCCGCCGTCAATGCCGACACCGTGTTCCAGATCGCTTCGATTTCGAAATCCATATCCGCGACGGTTGCTTCCATTGAGGTGACGAAGGGCGTGGTTGCGTGGGACGATCCGGTGGCAAAACATCTTTCCGGTTTCAAACTGAACAACGACTATGTGTCCGAACACGGAACCATCGGGGATTTCTTTGCACATCGCAGCGGTTTGCCGGGCACGGCGGGCGACGATCTCGAAGACCTCGGCTTCAAACGCAACGACGTCATCGCCCGCTTGCAGCATTTGCCGCTCGATCCGTTCCGCACCTCCTATCATTATGCGAATTTCAGCACGACCATCGGTGCGGAGGCGGTTGCAGCGGCAGCGCATGAACCATGGGACAAACTCGCCGACGAACAGCTTCTCCAGCCGCTGGGTATGAAATCGACCAGCTATCGCCATGCCGATTATGTGGCGAATGACAATCGCGCCGCACTGCATGTTTATCAGAACGGTAGGTTCCTGCCTCTCGGGCAGCGCAATGCCGATGAACAGGCGCCGGCAGGCGGCGTGTCGTCCACCGTCGTCGATCTGGCGGAATGGGTGAAACTGCTGCTGGCCAATGGCGAGTACAAGGGTAAGCGCCTGATCGCGGAAGAGGCGCTCCTGCCAGCGCTTTCGCCGCAATCCTTCAGCGCCCGCGCACACGATACCAGCGCCCGATCCGGCTTCTATGGCTATGGTTTCAACGTCAACACGGAACTCGGCGGTCGCCCGTCGATGGGCCATTCCGGCGCCTTCCTGCTCGGCGCGGGCACGGCGTTCAAGATCGTACCCTCGGCCGATATCGGCATCATCGTCCTGACCAATGGCGCACCGGTGGGCGCCGCGGAATCGGTGGTTGCGCAATTCACGGACATAGCGCTCTACGGCAAAGCCTCCCGGGACTGGTTCGCCGCATATAACGGTGCCATGAAGGGCTTTTTCCAGCCACAGGGCGACTTGTCCTTCAAGGAGAAGCCAGCCGCGCCATTACCGTCCAAAGCCTTGCAGGAATATACCGGCAGTTTCGATAATGCCTATTTTGGCAAGACGGAAGTCAAGGAAGTCAACGGAACGCTGACACTCGTTCTCGGTCCGAAGCAAATGCAGTTCCCGCTGCAACATTGGGACGGCGACACTTTCGCCTTCGTCCCGGTCGGAGAAGCCGAACTTGTTGGTTCGCTCGCATCCATCGTCTTCAAAGTCGATCAAGGTCAGGTACAGGGTTTTGACATCGATTTCTATAATGACGGCGGCACCGGCCATTGGACCAGGGTTCCGCGTTCGTAATTGCCCCCTCGGCTGGCGCAGTTCCGCCAGCCCGACGATCTTACCATTTATATCGCAGCATGCCCTTTCCGGCATAATTGCTGCTCGCTTCCGAAAATTCCGAGTCAAAAGCCGCACCCAGCGACAAGCCGTTGTCCCACAGCATTTCGGCTGAAATGCTTGCAAGGCCCGTATCGCGCGAGACTGAAGCGCCGTTCACGACAAAGCTGGCCCCTGGCAGTTCGACGAAGGAAGCCGAGGTGATGCGGTCATTGTTGAAGTTCCTCACCCACGCAACCCTGCCGCGCAGGGTGAAAACTCCGTCGCCGAGCGCAAAGGATCTGTCTGCTCTCAAGCCCAGTTCGCTACGCCCGACCGTTTCCTGCCGGGATGCATAGTCGAGTGCATAGGTATCCTCACCACTGCCGACCTTTTCTCCATAGGACGGCAGGTCGAGGCTGACGAACTGCCCGGCGGCATAGGGTGTAATCCCCATCCATGGCGTGTCGAAACGATAACCGGCTTCCAGACGACCTGACCATGCGTTGGCGTCATAACCGGCCTGTAACGTATCGAAACCATTCAACGTGACAGCGCGTTCTGTCTCGATATCCTGCCAGCCATAAGCCAGGACCGCACTGAAATAAGCATCTCCGACCGTCTGGCGACCATAAAGGCCCAGTTGGAACAGGTCGGAATTGCCGCTGCCGAGACCATCGGAGACGCTGAAACTGCTATGTCCGCCACCCACGGCAAAGCCGAGCAAGGTATCGGGCGACAGCCGGTAGTCGGCGCCGACGGCCATACCGTTGATCCTGCTGCGCAAATCATGCGATCCGATGTTGCTGTCGCCCTCGACCGAGCGCGATGAGCCAAAGCCTGCACCCCATACATTCCAGCGGGTCTTGAAAGGATCGTGTTCAACGGAGGCTGCTGTTTTCGTTCCTCCCGCGACCAACGGATCGGCCAGCGTCGCCATGAACTGGCTCATCGCATCGACGGTCGTCTGTTGAACGGCCGTCGCCAGTTCGCCCGATGCTACGGTCAGATCTTGCGCATCCAACCCGCCATAGGCCAGCGGGATCTGTCCTTCACGATTGAAATAATCGACCAGCGTCGCCGAGACATTGCGCTGGTTCATGTTGAGACCGATGATGTTCAGTGTCAGGTCGAGATAGACATTGCCGGCATCGTAGCTGAGGTTTGAGCTGAAGCTCTGCGGCAGATCGGTCGCCAGTTCCGCACTGAACCGAGTATCGCCAATTCCGCCGCCCGCATTGAGGATCGTATAGCGGCGCATGACATATTTATCGGGTGCGAACGTCGCTGCCACCGTCGCGCCACCCAAATCCGCCCGACCAGTAACATTGACCCGATCGGCGTCAGATGCCGAAACCTCCACGGCATAGGTCGATGTGCCGGTGAAGCTCAAATCGCCGCTCACCGTCAGCGTTCCGATGGAATTGCCGGGCGCAAGCGTGCCCCCGTCGATATGCGTGGTGGAAACGTTGCCATTCCCCCCAAGTTCGCCGCCTCCATAGACGGTGACCAGCGATGAGGTCGCGATCGAGCCGTTGATCGCCAGCCGGCCATCATAAACGCCGGTCGCGCCCGAATAGCTGCTGTTGCCGCTGAGAACGGTTGTACCCTCGCCGATCTGCCAGACTGCGCCTGTCCCGGAAATGGCGCCCGAAAAGCTGTACTTGTCCGCGCGATTGAAGGCGAGCGAAGCATTATTGACGATATTGCCCGCAATCCCTCCGCTATCACCAAGCCCGACCACCAGCGTTCCGGATTGCAACGTGGTGCCACCACCGTAGCTGTTATTGCCTGCGAGCACCGTCACGCCGCTGCCGATTTGCTCGAGCGAACCCGAACCGGAAATATCGCCTTTCAGCACGACCGTTCCGGAACGATTGACGATGAACTGCCCATTGTTCTCGACATTAGCGGCAAGCGTGCCATTTTCGCTGCCATCCCCCAGTTGCAGTGTGCCGGAGAATATAGTGACGCCACCGCCATACTGATTTCTGCCGGTAAGAACGAGCGTACCGGCGCCCGCCTGCTCCAGTTTGCCATCGCCCCACGCCATACCGTCGAAGGTCACCGTATCGGAACGATTGAAGGCCAGCGTGCCGTCATTGAGCACGTGACCGGTGATGGAACCGGACGTACCGCCATTGCCGATTTGCAGGCGCCCGGCTGCAATCGTCGTCGCGCCTGTATAGTTGTTGCTGCCGGTCAGGATGGTTGTGCCCCGTCCAATCTGTTGCACCCCACCCGAACCGCTGATCGTGCCTGCATAAGTCATCGTGTCAGCGCGGTTGAAGGCAAGGATGCCGTCATTCTCGACATTGCCCTTGATTGAGCCGGTCATCCCGCCATTGCCGATGACCAGCGCGCCGGATTGAATAATCGTACCACCGGTATAACTGTTCTCGCCTGCAAGAACCGTCGTTCCAGCGCCGATCTGGTTAACGTTGCCGCTGCCGCTGATAGCACCGGAGAAAAGCACTGCATTCGAACGATTGAAGGCGAGCGTGCCATTATTCACGACATCGCCTTCGATCCAGCCTGAATTACCGCCGTTCCCAAGTTGCAGCGTGCCATGGGCGATGGTCGTCCCGCCATAATAGGCGTTGTCGGCGGTGAGAATGGTCATACCGGGGCCCGCCTGCACGAATGAACCGGTGCCGACGATCAGCCCTTCGAAATTGTAGTTGTTCGACCGGTTTACGGCCAGAATCCCTTCATTCAGAACACCACCGATGATAGAGCCTGTGGTTTCGCCATCGCCGATCTGCAACGTTCCACCGGCGATAATCGTGTTGCCGGTATAGCTGTTTTCACCAGTGAGGACAGTGGTGCCCGCCCCTGCCTGGATCAACGCGCCCGCCCCCAAAACCATGCCGGAATAGGTGTAGCTGTTCAGGCGGTCGAAGACGAGACCGCCATTATTGACGATATTCCCCGCAATCGAACCCGTGGTGCCGCCATTGCCGATTTGCAGGAAACCGTTGGCAATGTTGGTACCGCCGCTATGGCTGGCATCGCCGCTGATGATAAGCGAGCCCGCCCCTTCCTTATATAGCGAGCCGCTGCCCGACACATCGGCGGTCAGATCGAGCGCCGTGCCAAGCAGCGTGTCGACTGTCGCCGTACCGGAAAGTTCAAAATCGCGGGCCAAGGTAATATCGCCAAGCGTCGCGAGCGTTGCATTGCTGATTGAAATGCCTGCCGCTCCGGTGCCGATATTCCGTGCCTTGTATATTGCGAGCGTACCGCCCAGAATGTTGGTCCGCCCCTGAAAACTGTTGTTACCGGTCAGGACCAGAATGCCGTCGCCGTCCTTGGTCAGGCTGCTATTGGTGCTTGCGCCGGTTATGTCGCCCGCAAAAACCGTGTCCTGATCCTGATTGACGGAAAGGCTCGCATTATCGATAGCAATGATGCCGCCGCTGCCCCACAAGGAACGCATGGTCAAGGCATTGCCATTGAGATCCAGCGTACCGCCGGTCATCACATAGTCGGTCATATCCGGCAACGCACCGGCATTACCTGCCGCCATGCGCAACGTTCCCGCCTCTATCAGCGTGCCCCCGGACCATCCGTTGGCCGTATTTCCGACGAGCAATGTGCCATCGCCCTGCTTGGTCAATGAACCGGAACCGGAAATAATCCCGGTCAGTTGCAGTTCCGTGCCCGATGCGACATCAAGTGCCGCTTCACCGCCGAGCGTTACAAGGCTGCCAAGCGATATCGTGCCAGTCGTCTGCAAGGTGCCGTTTTTGATTGTAAGATCGTTCGTGGCCTGCCCTAGATTATCCGCCGCCGAAATCTGAAGGGTGCCCGCACTGATGATGGTGCCGTCGGAATAACTGTTGGAACCGGACAGGATGAGCAGCCCGTCACCGGTTTTCTCAAAACCCTTGCTCCCGGTAATCGTCGATTCGATTGTTGCGGTTTCGCCGGCCAGTACCCGTAATTCCGGCACGGGGATGATAATACCGTTTCCCGAGTAGCTGATGAGGTTCAGGGCCGTGCCCCCGGTGATAGTATAATCGCCCCTCACGAATTGTAGGCCAACAGCTGTTTGCGTTCCATCCAGCGTGACCGTACCGCCAATGCCACGGAACACCCCATAGGCGCCTCCCCATGCCGAGCCCAGTGCGCTGCTGCCGCCCAGCGGATCGAGCCAGTTCTGATCCGATGCCGACCAGGTTCCATCGCCGCCGTCATGAGCCGATGCACTGCCGCCCCATACCTGGAGAAGGTCCAGACCGTTCGGCAGCGCTATGAGATCCACGACATTCGGCGCGTAATCGATGGCATATGAATAACCGATGGGATCGGTAATCGGCGTTTCGCCTACCACCAAACCGGCATTGGCAGTCGTCAGCGCTCCGCCATAGGAAATCAGACGATGATAGCCAATCAATGCGCTATCGGAGGTGCCGCTGACATTCACTGTCGCACCGTTTAGTGTCAAATCACCGTTGACCTGAATGGACGCCGCCTTATGGGCGTTGGACGTGCCTAGTTCGTAGTTAAAGCTCGCCCCACTCTCCAGCGTGAGATCGCCGTTCACCTTCAGTTGCGACTGCGAACCGGCAATGATCGTGCCGCCGCTCCTGACCATGGTACTGCCCAATGTGCCGGAACCACTCAGTGTGCCGCCAGCGTTGACGGCGACATTGCCACCGACCACAGCCGAACTCGCCAGGACCACACTGCTGTTGTCGATATTCGACTGACCGGAAAACTGGGCCAGTCCCTGCCCGGAGACTGTCGTCGTTCCGCCAAGAAAATTGACCGTGCCGGTGCCTTGTACCGTCGTATCGAAGCGGTAGCCGGTCGTATTATGATTGAGGTTGAGCGTGCCCTGATTGCCCAGCACCACAGTGCTGTGAATTGTTCCGGCTGCAGCCGCGGTATCGCCCGCAGCCGCGCCAATATTCACGATACCTTGCGCGCCGTTCTGTCCAACCTGCAAGACGCTGCCCCCCGCAGCCTGTCCAACGCTTGCGCCATTCGACACCGTCAGCGAACCGTTTCCGACAGAACCGACATCGATTTCAGCAACTTTCAGTAGCGAACCGGCACCATCCACCGTGATCTGCGCCGCATTGCTGCCCGGATCACCCGCACCAACCTGTAACTGCCTGCCGTGAACCGCGCCGCCGTCCGTCACAGAAAGGAGAGCGCCAATATCGGCGGTGCCACCGAAATGAAGCGTGGAACCCTTTCCGCTGACCGCCAACCCATTTTGCAAACCCGCAATCGCCGATGCCGTGTCGCCGACGGAAAGATCGCCGCCGACATTAACCCGCCCACCGTTTTCGACCGTCAGCGAGTCATCGCCATAACCTCCAACATTCAACGCGCCGCTTATGTTGAGGCTGGTGCCGCTGCCCGTCACCTCCAGCAAGGCGCTTTCACCCTGCGCCGAACCGATGAGAACGTCCGTCGTGTTGAGCTGAGCACCGGAGGTCATAACCAGTGTTCCGCCATGAACACCGAGATCGCCACTGAACGTTTCAGGCGAGCCAGTCAAAGTCCATGTGCTGCTGTCACGTTTCTCCAGCGCGTCGAACCCCTGAAATCTTCTTTCAAAACCGGTCAATTCGAACTGAGCCGTATCGCTTCCGCCGAAGACCAGCGTGTTCTGGCCGCTCGAACCCGCAACCACCTTGCCGTTGAAGGTGTAACCCGCTCCGAGGACCAGCGTATTGTTGCTGCCGGAAAACAGAACTGCATTGGCGCGGGAACCGTCCTGATTGACACCGCCGGAAATCGTACCGGCGTTGAACAACGTCGCGTCGCCGGACGAGAAATAGACCCCGACCCCCGCGGTTCCGTTCGGCCCGTCCGCGCCCTTGTACCACCAGGATGGTGGATTGAAGGGAGCTGATGGCGCTTTACCACCAGCACCGGCGTTGCCGCCCGAGATACTGGCCCCATTTACATTGGCCAGCGTTCCACCCACCGTCATGGACACACCGATGCCGCCGTCGCCACCTTTGCCGCCATTACCGCCGGTGTCCGCACCACCACCGCCGCGTCCACCGTTGCCTCCATTACCACCGCTTATGGCACCAGCATTCGTGATGGTTGCAGCCGCGCCCGTCGACGTAATCCCGTCGCCACCACGACCTCCGTCGCCACCATCGAACGCCGTATTGCCGCCGGGCAGACTTGCACCGCCCTGCCCGCCATCGCCACCACGCACCGTAACACCGGTTTCAATCGCGATTACGGATTGACCCGAACTGCTGATAGCGTCTCCACCGCCACCGCCGTTGCCACTGCGTCCGCCGCCGGTTGTAAGCGTGTCATAAGATGCGGACGGGATCGAAATCGGGCTGGAACATTCAATCTCGCCCTCATCGTCCTCGCAGACCATGATGCTGCCGCTGTTGTTTTCGTCCGCATGCATGCCCGATATGCCGCCAGCCCCGCCAGCACCGCCCATGCCCCCTAAAATCGTGCCACCGCTGCGGACAGTAAGGTTGTAAGCCGTTGATATGCCGGTGCCACCGCCGCCACCGCCGCCGCCACCCCCGCCGCTGCCACCCTCGCCCGGAGAAACGGTGAAGACGTTCCATACGGTAACGCCGTCGCCACCTTTTCCGCCAGCACCACCAGCACCACCATCCCCACCAATGACCCTCTGCTGGGTCAATGTCATCACATCGCCGGTGAAAATCGCGCCAGTTCCGCCCCCACCGCCTCCGCCCCCGCCGCCGCCGGAAGCGCCATTGCCGGTTGCAAATGCACTTTGCCCCTTTTTCCCGCCATCGCCTGGCTTGCCACTATCGCCGGCCAAACCGCGCAAGAGCAGAACACCGGGAGCCGAACTCCCTAGATATCCAATGACACCGTTGGTGCCCGCTTCACCGCCATGCGCGCTTCTTGCACCTTCGCCACCAGCGCCGCCCCTTCCGGTGGAAGCGTTATTGCCAACGTGATTCCCACCCGCGGCACCGCCTGCTCCTCCTCCGCCACCGCCACCGCCGGACATGGCGGAAGCACCAGAGCCCTGTCCGCCCGGATTTCCCTTGGCGTCGAAATGCGATGGGGGCGTGCCTTCCGCACCGCCCGCACCACCCGAGCCAGATTGCTGCTGCGCACGGACGGGCCCTATAAATGATGGTGTGCTGATGACTGCCGCGGAAACCATGAGCGCGCACAGAATGCGACCCAGCGCAGTTGAATTCGCGAATCGACGTTTCCCCCGTTTCCATTGCCTGCAGGCCGTCGATATCCCATCCAGGCCGTTGACAGCCTGCTTGCGGAGGGGCAACTCCCGCCAGTCCAAATTGCTCATTCGCAATCGCCCGCCAAATGTTATTCGTCATCAAAGGATTTGCTAAACTATTGAATCCGGCAAGAGTTTTGGGACCAACCAACATTCCGGTTTGTTGAATTAACACAGACGCATTAAACTCAGCTGCGGATAAAAAGGATCAGAACGAAACGCGGGACCCAAGCGTTCCGTTATACGCATAGCGGTCACCCAGCTTGACAGGCTCGTATCTCCGGACCGTTCATCATAGACTGGGTACTTGTCATTATTCCTGTTGTAGCAACCGCCCCACCGACGCCGCCTCACACGCGTTCGGTACAGCTGGTGAAGTAGTGGTCCAGGAAACGTTGACCTTCGTCCCGTCGAAGAACTCGTTATAGAGATAGGCGATACCGTAGATGTAGTAGGCCTAATTAATCATGCCACAGCTGTTGTACCGTGAGCTCTCATGATCCAGCGCTACGCCAAGTCTTTTCCTCACCTGCAGATTCTTCCGTGAGAGTGACGTGTCGGCGTCCGGCCCGCTATCGGCCTCGCCTACCTGCCGTCACTGCCCCTTTAAACACAAAAAAACCGCCGCTTGTGCGATGGGTTTGTATTTTGGTTGCGGGGGCACGCACCCATCTTTACTTGCGATCATCGTCATCACCCTGTGCTCTACTAAAATCTCTTCCTCCCGGCGGCCGTAGCGGCCTATTTCGTACTGCTGCGTAGAAATCTTATCAGTTCGGCTATCCCTGGAATCGATGCAGCCGGTTTACATAAAGCCAAGCAAAAATCCGAAACCCTTCAGGAGTCATGACAACCAAACGCTCACTTATCACGTCGCCTGCGAAACTGGCACCCGTGCCGTAAGCGGGCTTTGCGGATCGAACTCCTCCTGTTCATGCACGAATCCCGTTTGCTCAATAACAGAAGCAAGCTCTGCGACCGAGCTTTCCGCCATTTCACCGATACGAACCAGACCTTGCCCTTTTGAACCGACCCGTCGAAGAAGATCGGCATTCATCATATGCGGATGCAGGCGAACCCCGGCCGATGCAAGTAACTGCTTCTCTATGTAGCGGAAGATACGGACGCCGCCCGCGTCCATATCCCCCCAATGAAAGGTCGGAACTGCGGCCTGACGGGCCAGCCTTGCAATCGTCTCTATTACGGGCCGAGAAGGAAAGCCTCCCGAATAAATCACCAATCCGTCGTCGCCATGCCCGATCTCACGAACATAGCGTATGAAGGATGCGAAGTTTTCAATCGTCAGCAGGTAGGTCGGCCTCGCATACAGGCTGATACGCCCTGCACATTCGGCTGGCGTTCCAACAAAAGACATTTTCGGGAACGGCTGGCCATCCAACGCAATGGAACCATGGATGAGCACGGGCTGAGGAAGGCGTCTTATGCCAGCGCTGGCGAGCAATTCTTCGGCATCCAGCCCGATTTGCGACTCTGCCTGCGGATAGAGGCGCGCGATCGCCAACGCAACTGAACTGAGATTACGTTCAAGCGCTTTGCTCTCACCTGAAGCCAACCTGGAAAACGTACGGAAATCCATTTCGTTTTCGGTTGGTTCGGCAAGGCGCTCGCATATCGCCCCAGCCAGCCGGAGCACCTGCCCCAGCGTTCTACCTTTCCCCGATTCAATGCCCAGATATGAAAGCTTACGCCCCCATGCGAAAGCGGCTTCATCGATCAGCCGTGACGCGCCTTCCGGCAGGTCGTCTCGCCCGCGAAGCGCTGCCAAGGTTTCCGTCGCCAATTTGGGTGCCGGTTGTCTTCCAGTCCGCTGGTAAAGCACCCCAGCATCCCGCAGCCTCACGCTCTTTATGACGCGTTCCCACTTCGGGCCGGCGTATACGACATCGATTCCACCTTCCTTTTCCAGAGAATCCAAGCCTTCTTCAAAGTCGTCTCCCTCATCGACGGTCAACACGCTCCGGTCGATTGACGCCGTCCAGCGGCTTGCGTCCGGATTCTTCTCGTATCGGTCTAGCAGATAATCGACCAGCGATGAGATATTCGAAAAGCTGCGACGAGTCATTCCGCGGCCTGACTTTTCGTGCTCAGGCGCGCCTCCAGTTCCTGATCGGTCACATGCTGGGGATTGGCCGCGCGCATCTCCCGCCGGGTTCTATCTTTTATCTTGATGGATTCCGCAGCGGAGACATCGCCGCTACGAAACACGTCTATGATGTAATTAAGATTTTCATAGACCACGGCGCGCTTCTCGGTCGGCGCGGCGATCACGACCTGAAGACCGATTTCGCGATAGAAATCCAGCAATGTCCGCTGATTCGGACCATCCATCTTGCTGAAGGCCTCGTCAAAAACAGCCAGCCCCACGCCGATACCGGCGTGATCTTCCGAATGACGCGCGCCGTGATAAGCGCCAGCAAGCGCCGCGCCGATCACTACATAGAAAGGCACTTGACGTTCGGCTCCACTCGCCACGCCACGGCGTCGGTCGAAGCTAGTCGTACGATCGGCCGCCGCATTATGGATTTTCAGATCATAGGTGAAATAATTCTGGTAATCCTGAAAAACAGTAAAGTCGAAAGTGTCATCCGCCAACAATTGCTCGACCTGCCGGATGGCCCGGATGTGCCGCTCGTCTCGAGGCTGTGCTCGCCCGAACAGAGCGTCGAGCACGCTATCGTCTGTTTCGCTGTCGCGTACAAGACGATAAAGATCTTCGAATTCCTGCTTAACCGTGGTCTTGAGACTGTATGTCTCCCCATGAAGCGGGCGGGACCGGAGCGCTTTTGCAAGCCTATCCACCTCCACATCCATTTGCCCGAACCTGTTGTTCAATTCATGGATGAACGTAGTCTTGAACAACAACGTGACCCGGCCTGCCGCCTCCTCGGCCTGTTGCCGATAACGAATGAGTTCGTTGCCCTCGAGCGTGGCGACACCTTCCATCACCCAAGGTTTGACGACTTCGATAATGGGGGCCTGTGTGTAGCCTTCCAGCGCATCCGGAAAGGCTATCGCGTAGCGGCCCAACGCCGCCCTGACCTCATAAGCCAGGGATTGGTGCCCTTCCTTGGCAGTATTGGCCCTATGCGCCATATCCTCCACGATTTTCCGTGGCGAACGCGATGCAAACTCGGCATAGCGCTTCCGGACCGGTTGAAAGATGCCCAACGAATGCACCGCGGCTTTAAATTGACGACGGTTATAAGCCAAGGAAAACCATGAACCGGGCTGCGCTTCTCCGCCTTCCAGCTTTTGTTTGATTTGCTGAATCTCAGCCTTTAGTGAGGCGCGTTCGGACACAAGCTCATCCCGGTCCTCGTCCAGGCTTTTAATCACCCGCGTAGAACGCTGTTCGGCTTCCGTCAGTTGAGGGTCGACCTCAGCAGAGATTCGTTCAAGACGCTGGCGGGCCTCGGCGCGCCGCTCGGCAAGGTCGCTATAGGTCGATGTGATGGTTTCCAGCCTGTCCTTGTCCTCAACCGGTTTGGCGCATTGCTCAAGCCGGTCCAATACATCCTTAAAAAAATGCTCTTTGCCGCGATGAACTTGCAGCAGATCAATGCACTCATCGATCCGCTTTTGCAGCGTCTCGATCACGAGCGGCGCGGCGGCACGGCCGATCTTCATCCCCTGAGCGCGACGCATTTCCGTCACAAGGCCATCATGATAGGCGCCGTCGGCCATGACAGCCCGGTTTGCGGACAGAAGCTCGTCCTGATTGGCGGCGAGACGAACGTTTCCAAGCCTAAAGACCACAAAAGCCATCGCCAGCGGATCGTCGCTGCGGATCATCGAAGCCAGCGTTCCAGGTTCCGACATCCTCGAGCGGGACTGGAGCTTTCGGGTATTGGCGATCCGGCAGCCGGGATAGTTACTTCTGTCACGCCTCAAAATCTCGGTCGCGCGATAAGCATGCTCTGGATCAATGATCACCGTCTCCCGATCGCGGCCGAGTAAAGCCTCGACCGCATCGCGCCAATGTTCGTCAACCACCTCCGCAACCTCGCAGAGCGTTCGCGGCTGCATTCCTTCCCGGCGAAGTGTTTCCATGAATTTAACGGTTGTCGGGTCAAGAAGAACCTGGCCTCGCCGCGCAGCCTCGAGCTGCTCACTATCCCGCTTGAACTCGTCGTCGATCAGCCTCTTTTGGTAAATCGCATCATCGCGCTGCTGCGTGGCTTTCTCTATGCGCGAGCGCGCCGCCCCGGCCACAGCCGCGAGCATCGCTTCCATGCCCGCGGGATCGCGTGGCCATTCGGGCGGAGCCGCGCCCCGGCTGGCTTCTTCGACCTGTTCCAGCGCGCGGATCAGCTCACCCGGATTGATGATCGCAAGCCGATCGCGCCATTTGAGCAACTCCACGGCTCTGGCGGCGGAGAAATATCTTTGACCAAGTCTTTGCACGATGGCCGCGCTTTCGCGATCCAGGTCCTTGATTTGTCGTTCGACCTCGTCTCGCTTGGCCTGCGCCCCGCTCGCCGCCAGTTGCCGCCTTATTGCGTCCCGCGTTTCTTCTTCCCGCTCTTTTTCTTCCTCAATGCGCTTGAGGTCGGCTTCCGCTCCGCGCAGCCGGTCTAGTTTCGTCCGCTTATCGCGGAGGTTTGCAAAAAGAGCGCCCAGCGTTTCCACAAGCAAGGCGGTCTTCTCAACGGCCCGGCAGTCCGCTTCCTCATTCACAAGCCTTATGAATTCCACGATCTGAAGATCGATCGCCCGCAGCGCGTCCAGGCGCTCCTCCAGATTACCAATCGTCTTTTTGATTTCCTGATAGCGCTGGATCGAATCCCGCAATTCAGCAATGTTGATCGGGTTCGGCTCCAGAAGATGTTTCTTGACGAACTGTTCAACCGACGACATGTCCGTGAAGGAAAGCGCGGCGACGAAAGTGCGGATGAAACGCTCGGGATCGCCACGCAATTTATTCGTAAAGAGTACGCGCATATATTCGCGGATAAACGTCCTTGCATTATCCGGCGTGTAAAGACCCCCGCCGCACCCATTACATACCCGCTCCAACCGCTGCTTGACAGAACGCCACTCCGCCGGTCGCGATGCCCCGTCCTTCTCGTCGATCAGCATTCCGGTATCGAAACGGACGCCGTCGGCGATGAAACGCCCCACCACGTCCGCCGTCTGCCCTCGCATGACTTCGATCGCGAGTCCCAGAGTGACCGGTCGCCGCAAGCCTTCGGTGTCCTCAAAGACCAACGCGATATAGCTCCGCGCGTCTTGCCGAACGAACGTGTCGTCGTTGAGCTGACCAAGACAATATCCGGCGAGGCTGCGCTCCGATCGCTGACCGCTCTCACCCGCCGAACGGTTGAATCGGTAGAACCGGGACGAACCGCCCGCCATCACCGCCTGGATCAAGTCGATGATCGTCGACTTTCCCGAAGCATTCTTCCCGAGTATCGCGGCATCGCCGGCCAGATCCAGATCGGCGCGCACCATGAGATGCCAGTTGAGGAGAACAATCCGTCTGAGTTCGATCACGATGCGGCCACCCCGACTACCGGCGCCCCCTCCTCCTGGGGTATCGTGACGACGCCAGAAAGGAGCGCCTCAAGGGACGCGACAAAATCATCCCCTGCGACCGTGGCCACAAGCGCGCGTATGTCGAGAGCCATATCCTGCTCTTCCGTATCGAACACGCCCAGCCACACCAGCGCGCGTTTTTCCAGCATTTCGAGCACTTCGCGGAACGCTCCCGGAGCGAGACCGGCACGACGCGCCCCGGCAACGATTTCTTGATAAGCCGCATAAGTCTCGTTCAGGCTCGTCCGCACCGTGCCTTTGTCCTCGATATTCCCGAGTTGCAGAGCTTCCTCCCAGAGGCGTCGCAGCACGAGCAGCACCACCGTTTCGTCAATGCGCATGCGCGGCAGTAGCATCCGCTTCGAATCCGGCAATATCCCAGCCCATCCTTCGACTTCACGGTACATCAGACGATATCCCGCCACCTCGAAATAGCCTTCGACCAGCGCTTTCAGCTTCGGACGATGCAGCGTCTCCAAAAGAGTGGCGGCCCCACGGTCTTCGGCGTGAACGAATTGGTCGCGCATCAAATGTCCGATAAGCTGAGTGACCCGCTCGAAGTCGCGGAAATTACTCTCTTCCAACGTGGCGAACTCAAGAAGCATTCTCCACCTCCAATATAATGCCATTGAGGCGTTTCACGATAAATCCCGGACAATCCAGCCAGTCGTTGGAGATCGGCTGCACATCGTCGCGAATGAATTTGAACCGGTCTCGCAACGCCGTCGCCAGCGATGAGTTGTCATCCTCGCCAAGGCCCCCAGCCACCAACAGTCGCAACGCTTCAAACGCGAGAAAGTCGTCAATGGTCTCGATGGCCAGAGACGCTCCGGACGCTTCGCCATGCGGAGGTACGCGCCGCTCCAGAAACCGGCTCACCTTGGTCGGCGAGATAATGAGGCGGTCGAGATAACCTTTTCCAGCATGCGGCGTAAGTCCATGATAGGATCGGGTGGCGGTATCGAGAGATCGCTGCCCGACACGACAGCGCGCACGCCGCGAGGCTTCGCCAACAGACCCGGCGCAAGAAAGGGGACGCGAGGCTCGATCGGTCCGCGGATCGTCATTTCTCGGATATGGTCCGCCATCATGTCATCCAGCCTTCGGGTGATATGCTCGCTGCGCTGGAGAAAGCTCGTGCGCCGTCCGGCGTACCGAACCACGTTACGCAGCCTCGTTTCAAGCCTTGCGCGATGTCGCTGGATAGCCTCAAAAACGTCCTCGATTCGCCCGAAGACGCGGCGTATGCTTGAAATATCCTCATAGACGAGATCACGCGCCTCTACGGTGGTCTGGGCCAGTTTCGCTTCAAGATAGGCGTCTGCGATAGCCGCAGTGACTATGCTGGAATCCTCAATTCTGTCCAACGCAGTGAGGATGGAACGGCGATGGCGGTAGGGATGGGCGGCGGTCGTAATCGCGGTGTAGTCGCGCAGAAGCACACGTTCTACGAAATCCTCGAAATAGCGCTGCAGACGGTCGGCCAGTGTTTCGGAAGAAAGAACCCGGCGATCTATGTCCCTTAGCGCCGAGAGCACGCTACGAAGATATCGCCCGAAGCCAGCTGCGTCCCGGGCCGCCTTGTTTAATCCCAAAGCATTCTCCGCCGGCTTTTCCTCGACGGCGCGTATAGCATTGCGAACCTCGATCACCAGCCCGCCCAATTGCTCGGCAACACCTTCCTTGAGCGAGCATAGAAACTCGGCCAATCGCATCGCGCCGGACGGCATCTCCACGGTTGTCTTCAATCCGTAGCTGGCTTCGTCCAGCCATCCGGTCTGCAGCATCCTGTTATAGATGTGGCGGCTGCGGCTGATAGCGATTCCGGTCGCCTCTTCGTTCACGCCTTCGACTCTGCGCCGACGTACGCGCCTACCTGTTCGGGCGACGAGACGATCCAGATCGACCGCGACCTCCTCCTCAATCCACAAACCAGGCTCACGACTGAGACAATCATAGATTACATTCACCACCTCCGCCTGGGTGGGAAAATGCAGATCGGAACGATAAAGCCTGTTATAGACCGCAAGGATCGACCGCTCGTAGAGCATACGGTTGCCACTGGAAAATAGTGTGAATATATCCGGTTCAAGCTGGCCGAATAGCCGCAAAGTCGATGCGTCCGCTAGCAATGTAAAAACGCTCCCCGCCAAGACTCAACCCCAGCTTGAGAAGGTTTGACCAAAAAATCGAAAGCGTCAAGGACCGGCTTCAACTACCTACCGCAACGATTTCCGGCAATGCTACGGCCCCTACCTCCGCCGGTGTCGACGAAGCACGCCGGGTCTTACACACGCCCCCCGCTTTACACCTGCTGATTTTTGGCTTTGTGACGGGGATTTAGCGCTGACGATCATAACTGTTTAGCGTACTGGATCGCAGTATTGAGCTATTGTGGGATACCATGGAGTAGGAACTGGTTGCGGGGGCAGGATTTGAACCTGCGGCCTTCAGGTTATGAGCCTGACGAGCTACCGGGCTGCTCCACCCCGCGTTATGGGTGCGATATTATGACCGGTTTTGGTATTTTTTTGCG